>CAZCEL010000190.1:0-8438 GCA_964497175.1 uncultured Bifidobacteriaceae bacterium | reverse complement strand
GAATCTTCAGCGCAACATCACGATTCAGTTTCGTGTCGCGCGCGCGGTAGACCTCGCCCATGCCACCGGCGCCGAGCAACGACAGCACCTCGTAGGTGCCGAGTTGGCGTCCGATCAGAGATGGCGGCGGCGTGTTCAACCATCACCTTCCCGAAGTGAGTGCGGCCTCTCTTATATGGATCTCAACGCCTTCGTTCGTTCCCCGATGAAGGCGCACCAGGGCGGCAGCGATAGTGTCCGGGTCGAAAGGAGTGCCACGTTCAACTGGACCGTGCACAGTGACCGTACCTACCCGAACTCCGGTCCCGGCCAGCTCCTCGGCCAATGTGAGGACCCACATGCGCAAGGCGGCCTTGCCAGCGCACAGACTCGACACACCCGGGTACGGATGCAGCGCCGCGCCACCGCCCGTGAACAGCAGCGAACCCGTTCCCGACGCACGCATCGCTGGCGCCACGAGCGCGGTGAGTTGCGTCGCCGCGAGAAAGTTGACTCTCATCGCGAGCTGGCTCTCAGCCAGGTCGAGCTGATCAGCCGAACCCTGTTGCACCGCGAACGCGTTGTAGACGAGTGACGTAGGATCGCGGCCGGCCCAGGTGCGAACCTGCTCAACCGCATGTAGTGTGGCAGCAGAGTCGGCGAGATCGACGATGAAGGGCGCGGCGGTGACGCCCGCATCGCTGATCTCGGCGTGCAGCTTCGCCAGCCTCGCGGAATCCCTGGCCAGGAGCGCGACTGCGAACCCCTCGGCGCCAAATGCGCGGGCGATCGATGTTCCAATGCCCGGGCCAACACCCGCGACGATGACGACTGGCTTCATAGTATTCGCCTACTCGCGGGCGACATTGACATCGGCGAAGTGTAGCACCGCCATCACTTTCGCCACCGCCCAGGCCACTCCGTCAGGCCGTCGGGCCCCGCGCGCTCCTGCAGCTTGGCCAGGCCGAAGTCTGCCAGCTTCGCGTACCCGCTCCTCGTCACCAGAATGTTGTCGGGCTTGATGTCGCGGTGCAGCATGTTGGCCTGGTGCGCGGCCGCCAGGCCGTCGGCGACCCCGACCAGCAGGTCGACGATCTGCCGCCAGGTCCGGTTCCCGCTCCGCAGCCAGTCCCGCAGCGTGCCGCCGTCCACGAATTCGGTGACCAGATACTGCCGGCCCTCGACCTCGCCGACCTCGTGCACCGTGAGCATGTGTGGATGATTCAAAGAAGAGGCCGTCTGCGCCTCGAGCTGGAAGCGCCGCCGCCCGGCCGGGTCCGCAAGATCCTCACCCATGCCGCCTTCGCCGATCTGCGCCTGCAACTGATAGACGCCAAGCCGCTGGCCGACTTGGAGCGACCCCGCCGGCTCGCTCATAGGATCCCAGCCACTTCCTAAAAATCGACCTGCAGCCCGAACCGGGCGTAGCGGGCCTGCAGGATTGCCAAGGGACGCAGATACAGGGGCCCGCAGCAGGTGTAGTTGACCTGGGTGACGGTGTTCGAGTTGAACAGGTTGAAGATGTCGATATCAGGCATGATGGTCGTGTTGCCAAACCTGAACCGCCGCATGAACCGCAGATTGACCTGTTGCTGATACGGCAGGAAGTACAGCTCGCGGGGGAGAATGTTGAAAGTGCCGTTGGGGGCTATCTGGCCGCCCGTGAGCGGCCGGCCGGCAATCGCGCTGGTCACGTTGTAAATCGCCTGAATGTCCGGCCCCGGATACCCCTGCACGAAGACGCCCGCCAGGACCCCGCCCGGCAGGGGGTGCATCAGGTGGGCTTTGTAGAACGTCAGGAAGGGCCGCGGTGCATCGCAAAAGCGCGCGAGGTTCGGGTTGTCCTGATCGCACGTGTTTTCGAAGGTCCGCTCCGTCGTGATGCTCCCCCCGAAGAACGCGCCATTCGGCAGCCGTCCCTGGGCGGTCCATTCGAAGCCGTCGTACCGGCGGGTGTTGAACGACCCGTTGCGGATCAGCCGGTCCGAGAGGCCGAATGCCGCCGGGTTCAGGTTGTAGAGCAGGAGGGGTTCGCCGGCGTATGCCCCAAGCCTCGAATCGTTCGGTGCGGTGATCGTGAACGGCGTGTAGTCGGTGTACGACTGCGCCACGTTGTCTTCGTACCAGAAATTGTGGTACGTCTGCCGATACCACCCGAAGCCGAGCGACACACGCCCCATCAGCTCGTGCTGGACCTGGGCGTTGAACTCCCAGTGCCCGGGCCGCTCGTCGATCGCCAGGCGCGGCGCGTCGTTGACCGTGCCCCAGTTCCTGTTCGGTGAGGGACCCACCTCCTCGTACTGGACGCGCCCGCCGGGCCCAAGGATCGACCCGTTGGCGTCGAGATCGTTCCACGTGCGGAACTCCTGCTTGGCGGACCAGCCGAAGCTGGACATCGGGTTCCGCCGCACCGCCAGGGTCGTCGATTCCTGCGAGGCGTACTTGTGCACGATCGCCTTGAGCGCCGTCTTGCCGTTGCCGAAGAGATCGTACGCCACACCCACCCGCGGGACGATGGTGTTCCAGCGCGCGCCGGGAAAGGCGGGGAAGTCGCGCGCCGGCACCCAGGCGCCCGCCGCGGCCGACTGTGGCGGGACCCGCGACTTGAAGAGGTCGACCCGCGTCCCGAGATTCAACGTCCACCGGCCGAGGGTCCACTGGTCCTGTGCGTAAATGCCTGTATCGAAGTTGACCTCGTTCTGGTAGCTCCCCAGAGGCGTCGCCAGTACCATGACGCCGATGGGGAAGCCGTTGAAGAGGAAATGGGTGCGCAGGTCGCCGGCGACCGGCCCGTGGTCGAGGCCGATACTGCCCCACCGATGCTCGACGCCCGCCTTGAAGTTGTGCGACCCGGTCACGTACGACGCGGACGCTTTCAGATGCTGGGCCCGTTCCGCTTGCGACCCGGTGATCCAGAAGGCGCCGCTCCAGGTGTTGTTGGCGATGTTGTTGTAGGCCGCCTTGTCAGGTCCCTCATTCCATTCGAACTGCTCGCGGCGCCACTTGCTGAACTGCGTGGAGTACCCGGCCTCGAGCAGCAGGCGGCTCGTCACCGTCGACGTCCAGCGCGCCTGCGCGTGATACTCCATCGGCCGCGGGATGCGATTGCCCGACTCGGGTGCCCGGGTGTTGTCGGCGTCGTTGAGCGGTGTTTGTATGCCCAGGCGCTCGAACGCGATCCGCCACTTGTGGCGATCGTTCACCAGGTTGGTGAGGCGCAGCATGCCGCTGTTGGCCCACTGGCGCGTGTACGCCTGCTCGCCGGCGGCGGGAAACCCGTTCTTTTTCCGCTGCTCGGGTGTGCCTTCTCCCGTGAAATACGAGCCGGCCGCCCAGGTCTTCGTGTCCCGGCGGCGAAACGCCCCGAAGAACCACAGCCTGTTCCTCAGGATCGGCCCCCCGAGGCCGCCATCGTTCGCCGCCATCGCGTCCGCATCGCGCGCCAGTCGAGGGCGGCTGTCCGCGAGCAGGCCAGGACATGACATGGGGAGAGATCTACCGGACGCACGACCGGCTGGCTGAGCGGGGCCACAAGCCCGCTTTCTACGTCGTCGTCTCCCGCGACTTCATCGCCGGCAGCGACGATATCGCCACGGTCGTGTGCGCACCCGTCTACGGCGAGATCCTCGGCCTTCGGAGCGAGGTCGTCGTTGGACCAGAGGAGGGCCTTCCGAAGCCGAGCGCCGTCCGGTGCGACTTTCTGATGTTGATGCTCAAGAGCCGGCTGACGAGTTTCGTGTCAACCCTGCCTCAGTCGAAGCGCGAGAAGCTGCGGCGGGCGCTGATCACGGCGCTGCAGCTCGAACCGTGACGCGGGGCGGCTCGGGCATGTTCTCGTCGGCCTCCGTGGTGGCTGACCCGCCAGCCGGGTACGGGTTTGTGGCCCACTGGACGATGCAATCTTGAGACGCTCGAGCCTTGACGGCCAGGACTGAAGCCATATATGGTAGCCATATGCTGAAGACGACCGTCTACATGGACGAACCGACGTACCGGCGGCTGAAACACATCGCGCGGGCGCGTCGCCGGCCGCCGGCAGAGCTCGTTCGGGAGGCCGTCGCGGAGTTCACCGCCCGGCACGTGCCTCGGCGCAAGCCGCGCAGCATCGGCGCGTTCAGAAGCGGCCGCCGCGATCTGGGGAGCCGCGCCGAGGCCCTCCTCGCGGGCTTCGGCAAGAACCGATGACCCTCGTCGACACCGGCGCGATGGTGGCGCTGCTCGACGCGAGCGAAGCGCATCATCGATTGATCAAGGAGCTCTACGAGAACGACCCTGACGCCTGGCTCCTCCCCTGGGCGATTCTTCCTGAGGTTGACTACCTCGTCGCGACACATCTCGGAGAGAAAGCCCAGGCCGCCTTCCTCACGGACCTCGCCGAGGGGGCATTCGCAGTCGAGTGGGGCCGCGACGAGGACCTCGCTGCCGCGAGCGGGCTCTGCCGGCGGTATCGCTCACTCGGGCTCGGCCTGGTCGACGCCGTCGTGATCGCTGTTGCGGAGCGCCTGAAGGCGGACTCCATCGCCACGCTGGATCTCCGACACTTTGCGGCGGTCTCGATCAAGGGGAGCCCGCGTCTGCTCCCCCGCGACGGCGAAGGTTGAAGCCCTTCAGACGAGCTTCGCGTCGAGCGTGATAGTGGTGTTGAGCAGCCTCGAGATCGGACACCCGGCCTTGGCGCCCTCGGCCGCCTTCTGAAACGCGGCCGCGTCGGCGTTGGGAATCCGCACCGAGGTTTTCAGATGCGACGAGGTGATGGTGAACGCATCGTTCACCTTCTCGAAGGTCACCGTGGCCGTGGTGTCGATGCTCTCGGCGGTCATGCCCGCGTTGCCGAGAAACAGTGACAGCGCCATCGAAAAGCACGACGCATGCGCCGCGGCGATGAGCTCTTCCGGGTTGGTGCCCGGCTCAGTCTCGAACCGTTTCTTGAAGTTGTACGGGACGGCGGCGAGGACGCCGCTCTCGGTCGAGACGGTCCCCTTCCCGTCCTGAAGTCCACCCTTCCACACGGCACTGGCACTGCGTTTCATCGGTTGCTGCTCCTTGTGAAGTGATCGCGGGCTGGCGGCGGCCGGTTCGACAGCGCGACGCGAATCCGAGACGTGAGTGCCCAGCGGCGGCCTACTGCACGCCGGCCGGCTCCGGCACCTGCGGCGACCGGGCCGGCGCCGGCGGACGCGGCGGCGGCGCCGCGGCCGGCTTGTGCGACGCGGGTGCCGGCATGCGGTCCTTCAGGAGCTGCTCGGCGCGGGCGAACAGCTCCTCCTTGGAGATCCTGCCGGCATCGACATCGGCCAGGATCGCGCGCTGCGCCTTGTACTCCCGATTCTCGATCCCGGCCTTGCTCTGCAGCATGCGCCATGCCTTGCGCCGCTCCACGCAGAAGAGCACGAGCTGACGGGACAGCGCACGGTACTCGACGTCACCGTTGGCGCCCTGGACCCTGATGTACACGCCGAAGTCTGGCACGTAGGATCGGTGATCGGGCACGAGGTACCGCCGATAGACGACGTCCTGCTGCGTGATGCGGACGAGCATGTTCTCGAGCGGAACGAGCGTGGCCGCATCCTCCTTCCGGACTTTCTTGAGGTGATTGCGGAACCGCGCCTCGGTGGCGCACCAGTGCGCCACCGTGTAGCGGAACGGCTCGTTCGACCCCTTGAACCGGGTCTCGTACCAGTCCATGTCGATTGTCGGGTTGCCCTTGATGTCGAGCGCCTCCGGGTAGGTCTCCCCCAATCGCGGGTTGAAGACGAACTCGGGGGCGCCGCGCGAGTCGCGTACGCGCTGCGCCTGCGTGAGGGCCATATCGTCGGCCACACCGTGCTCGGGCTGGCAGGTGGTGAAGCACTGCAGGAACGCGGTCCCGCGGTACTCGACGCCGTCGAGAATCGCGCGAAACAGCTTCGGGGCGTTGGCGATCGAGACCTGGGCGACAAAGGGCGAGCCGTGTCCGGCGAGGAACGTCTCGGCCACGGTCTTCTTCTCGACGTTCTTGCCCTGGGTCGCCGTGCCGAACATGTTCATATCGCTGCCGCCGAGCATCGGCGTCGAATCCGAGTTCTGCCCGCCGGTGTTCGAGTACACCTGCGTATCGAGCATGACCGCCTTCACGTTCGGACGGTTCTGGAGAATGACCTTCGACACGTTCTGATACCCGATGTCGCCCATCCCGCCGTCGCCGCCCACCACCCACACCTTGGGCAGCTCCAGGATCTCCTGATCGGTCATCGTCGCATCGCTGAAGTGGGTGTACTCGTAGTACTCGCGCGGGCCGATCGTCTCACTCGTGCGCCCGAGGAGCGCGCCGGCCAGCCGCTCGGGGATGACCGACCGCCGCGCGTGATCGACGATGAAGCTCTCGCCCATCAGCCAGCCGACCGTGATGCCGTCCTGGAAGAGCGAGTTCATCCACGGATAGGGGTGCGGGTTGTTGGGCGGTGTCGAGCCGTACACGGTGTTGCAGCCCGTGTGCGCCCCCATCGCCATGACACTCATCCCGTTGGCCAGGCGCCCGTCGATGGCCTGGAGGTTTTTGTGGTTGAAGGCCTCCTGCCGCATCACGGCTGTCAGGGCATCAACGATGTCGCGATCCGAGATCGGCCCGTGGGCAGCGATGCGGGCCTTGGTGTCCTTGTCGTCCTCGCCGCCCAGCCCCATGACGATGTGGGCGACGGCCTGGCGGAACAGCTCGTACTCGTCCTGGCTGCGCGCCTTCAGCTCGGCCAGCTTCTCCAGACCCACCCGGTCGAGCCGGTCGGAGGTCGCGCGCAGGCGGTCGGCCTTGGCGTGGAAGAGCGGCCGCATGTAGGCCTCGGTGACGCCCGCGACCGCCCGAAGAATGCTCTTCTCCCCGCAGCCGGCGCACGCGCCGTCTCCCGACACGAGCGCGTCGTAGTTGCGGCGCACCATCAGGAGGTTGCGCAGTGTGGCGGTCTTCGAGTCCTGCGGTCTCGAGTCGTTGTAGAGGCCCAGGTACTTCTGCGGCGTATCGGGCAGCAGGTCCAGGAAGGCGGTGCCTGTCTCGTGCTCCGCGTTGACCTCTTCGGTCTCCTGCACCATGCGCAGCGCCTGGTGCTCGCCGCACGCCGTGACGCAGGCCGCGCAGCCCTTGCACAGGTCGGACACGAAGATCGAGAAGATGCCGCCGCCGCCCGGCGTCTTCTTTTCGGGCGTCGCGAAAATGGCGTTCGTCTTCTGGTACGCCATCGGGACCTTGTCCAGGACGTCGAAAAACTGGCGCTTGGCCTGATCGGAGAAGCCGTCCACCTCGTTCGTCACTGCGTGGAGAATCTGCTGGAGCGGCGTGCCTGCATTGGCGGCGAGCGCCTCGCGCATCCGCGCCCGCGTCCGCTTCTCGATCTCGGGCAGCGACCGCAGCATCTTCTGCCGCTCACCGCCGTCGGTGACGTACCGGCTGACCGCGGTCCGCAGGATGGTCTCGAGATCCTGCGAGCAATTCGGCAGCGCGGTGTCGGGACACACCGCGATGCACTCCATGCACTGCGTGCAGTTCTCGGCGATGTAGAGCGGCGTCTCGCGGCGGGCGACGTACTTCGACGCCGTGTCGCCGCTGCCGGCCGCCATCACGCCAAGGGCGGCAAGCGGAGAGGCCGGCTGGTCGTATCCGAACCCGGCGCGGAACTCGTCGTCAAAGCTCTTGATCCGGGTGAGAGGCGTCCGCTCGCCCTGCCCCGCCGGTACCGGGTGGGACCGGCATCCGCAGGCGCCGGCCTCGGCGCCGTTCACAACCGGGAGAAGCGGCGTGCCGCGCAGGGTGGAGCGATCGGGCGCCGACAGCGCGCCGATATTGATCTCACGCACCCGGCTGAACCCCTCGGTCATGACCTTCATGTTCGACTGCACGACCCCGTCGCCCAACCGGCCGAACTTCTTCACGTACTGCCGATGGACCACCTCGTGGAACTGCTCCTGGCTGATGCGAAATTCCTGCAGCAGCGGCGACACGGCGAAGAAGGCGCCGAGAAACGCGTTGCCCTGCATGCGCAACTGGAGGTCCGCGCGGTCGGTGGCGTCGCGGGCGATCTGGAACCCCGGCAGCGTGAACACCCTGATCTTCTTGTCGATGATGTGCCTGCGGGCCCAGAGGGGCAGCCGCTCCCAGGCCTGCTCGCCCTCCTCCTCCGACTCCCAGACCAGGCAGCCGCCTTCCGACATGCCGTCGAGCGGATTGGTGTGCGTGAAGGCCTTCGGATCGCAGCACAGCACGACGGTCACGTGGCGCAGGTCGCAGTTGACGCGGATCCGCTCCGGCGCCGCGACCATGAAGTAGGCCGTCGGGGCGCCCTTCTTCTCGGACCCGTACTTGGGATTCGCGCTGACGTGGATGATCTCCTTCGGGTTGCCCCACTCGTCGACGACCTTGTCGCGCTCGTACAGGAAATCGTTGAAGTCGCCAATGATGGCGCCCAGGTTCTTGCCGGTCGTGATGGCGCCCC
>CAZCEL010000189.1:0-8460 GCA_964497175.1 uncultured Bifidobacteriaceae bacterium | reverse complement strand
CACCGCCGACGCAGGAACGCGTGTTCTACCGGGACCTGCGGACCCGTCCCGTTCTCGTGTTCGGCACCACCGAGAACTTCGCCGAGGGGTCGAGTCTCGGCCTGACCGCCGGCCGCTTCTTCACCGGCACGGAGGTACAGTACCGAAAGAACGTCGTCGTCCTGGGTCAGACACCATTTCAGGCGCTGTTCCAGCCGTCGGGCGCGGACCCGGTCGGCAAGGTCGTCCGAGTCGGCGGCGAACGCTACACCGTGGTCGGCGTGTTCGAGAAGCGTCCCTCGGTCGGCGGGTTCGACGCCTCGCAGGACGACTTCGTGGTGATTCCGTACACGAGGCATCAGCGGCAGTTCGGGACGGGGGGCCTCACGTTTCGCCGAGGTCCCGCGCGCGGATCGTTCATCCCGTTCCAGATTGCCGCCGTCGCCCGCGAGGGCGTCTCCCAGAAGCAGGCGATCACCGACGTGCAGCGGATCATGCGCGTCCGCCACGGGTTGAGACTCGACGAGCCCGACGACTTCGAGATTGCCACCCAGGACGCCATTCTCAAGATGTGGGATCGCGTGAGTCAGGCGACGTTCTTTGCGCTGATTGTCATCTCCTCGATCGCACTGATGGTGGGCGGGATCGGCGTGATGGCAATCATGTCGATCTCGGTGACCGAGCGCACACGCGAGATCGGCGTGCGCAAGGCGCTCGGCGCACGCCGGGCCGAGATCCTCCTCCAGTTTCTGGTGGAGGCGGCCTTTCTGACCTCGCTCGGCGGCGTCATTGGCATCCTGCTCGGCAGCGGGATCGGCTGGGGCGTGCACTGGTTCGCTGGTTTTCCGATCTCGCTGCCGTGGTGGTCGTTTGCGATTGGCCTCGGGTTCTCGGCGTCGGTCGGCCTGTTCTTCGGCATGTACCCCGCCTTCAGGGCGTCGCGGCTGGACCCCATCGAAGCCCTCCGGTACGAGTAGGCGTGGGCGCGCCGCCGCCCCGACACGCCGCCTCGTCCGGTTGCAGCACACCTCGCGCGCCGCATATGATCTCGAACGACTCGCCACGTCGATCAGACAGACACGTGCGGGGGGAGAGGGCCTCCACGTATGAAGGTCTATGACGCCGTCAGCATCAGGAACGTCGCGCTCGTCGGTCACACGGGCTCCGGCAAGACCCAGCTAGTTTCCGCCATGCTGAGCGACGCGGGCATGGTGAACCGCTTCGGCAAGGTCGACGACGGCACCACCGTCACCGACTTCGACGATGAGGAGATCGCGCGCAAGCACACGCTGTCGGCCAGTCTCGCCTTCGCCGAGTGGAGCAAGCACAAGATCAACCTGATCGACACGCCCGGCATGGGCAACTTCCTCAGCGACGCGAGAGCCGCCCTGCAGGTGGCCGACGGCGCCCTCCTCGTCGTCGACGCGGTGGCCGGCGTCATGGTGCAGACCGAAAAGGTCTGGGAGGCCGCCGAGGAGTTGAAGCTGCCCCGTCTCCTCGTGCTCAACCGCCTCGACCGCGAGCGGGCCAGTCTCGATCGGTCGCTGCAGTCGCTGCGGGAATCCTGCAGCCGCACCGTCGTCCCGATCCAGCTGCCGATCGGCGAAGAAAAAGCCTTCCGCGGCGTGGTCGACCTCGTGACGCGCAAGGCCTTTCTGTTCCAGACCGACGAAAGCGGACGATTCACCGAGGGTCCGGTACCGCCGGACATGGCCGCGGAGGTCGACGCCGCGCGCGACGCACTCATCGAAATGGTGGCGGAAGCCGACGAGGCGTTGATGGAACGGTTCTTCGAAGCCGGCACACTCAACGACGCGGAGCTGGTGTCCGGCCTCCGGAGCGCCACCTCGGCGGCGAAGCTCTTTCCCCTGCTCTGCACGTCCTCCACGCTGAACGTCGGCGTGCAGCAGCTGCTCGACGCCATCGCGGCGCTCCTTCCCTCGCCCGCCGATCGGAAGTTCCGAGGCGTCGACAAGGACGGCGCCGAGATCAGCCGGGCGGCCGACGAGAAGGCACCGGCCGCGGCCTTTGTGTGGAAGACGATCGCCGACCCCTTCGCCGGGCGGATCACCATGTTCCGCGTCGTCTCGGGCGCCATCAAGTCCGATTCGACCGTCTACAACAAGACCAAGGATGTGCAGGAGCGGCTCGGCACGCTGCAGCTGCTCCAGGGGAAGACGCAGACCGGAGTGCCCGAGATCAAAGCCGGCGATCTCGGCGCGGTCGCGAAGCTGAAGGACACGCTGACCAACGACACGCTGGGCGACAAGGCCGACGCCATCGTCTTTCCTCCGGTGAAGTTCCCCGAGCCTGTGCTGTCATACGCCATCGAGCCGAGGAGCCGGGGCGACGAGGACAAGATCAGCGGCTCGATGCACCGACTCGAGGAGGAGGATCCGTCGATCGCGTACAGCCGCGATCCGCAGACCAAGGAGCTGCTGCTGTCGGGGCAGGGGCAGCTGCACATCGAAGTGACGGTCGCGAAACTCAAGCGCCGATTCGGCGTTGATGTGAACCTCAAGCCGCCGCGGATTCCGTATCGCGAGACGATCAAGGCGTCAACCGAAGCCCACGGCCGGCACAAGAAGCAGACCGGCGGCCACGGACAGTTCGGCGACTGCAAGATCAAGGTCGAGCCGCTGACGCGGGGCGCAGACTTCGAGTTCGTGGACGACATCTTCGGCGGCTCCATCCCGCGGCAGTTCATTCCGGCCGTCGAGAAGGGGATTCAGGATGCCAGGGCCCGCGGCTATCTGGCCGGGTATCCGATGGTGGATTTCCGGGTCACGGTGTACGACGGCTCGTACCACGACGTGGACTCGAACGAGCTGTCCTTCAAGCTGGCGGGATCGCTCGCCTTCAAGGACGCGATGACGCGAGCGCGTCCCACCATCCTCGAGCCCATCATGAACGTCGAGGTGTACGCGCCCTCGGACTTTGCGGGCGACCTGATGGGCGACCTCAACGGACGCCGGGGCCGCATCGGCGGGATGGACACGCGCGGCTCGATGACCATCATCAAGGCGCAGGTGCCGATGGCCGAGATGCTCACCTACGAGCAGCACCTGACGTCGGCGACCGGAGGTCGCGGGTCCTATCACATGGAGTACTCGCACTACGATGAGGTTCCGTCGCAGCTGCAAACGAAGATCATCGCGGCGGCCAGGGCCGAACGGACGGGGGCCGAAGTGGAGGAGGCGTAGACTCGAGTTCTACTTGCCCTTCGAGCTTCCGCCGACCTTGCGTCCCGCCGTGCCCTTGCGGCCGGCGGCGCGCTTGGCCGCGAGGGCGCCGGCCGCCGCGGCCGACTCGCTCTCGGCGCTCTGATCCTTCTTGCCCCTCAACCTGTCGGCGGCGGCTCTCAGCCGTTCGCCGACGCCCCCGCCCTTGGCCTTGGGCTGCGCCTCGGCCTTCTTGGCGTCCGCTTCGGCCTTCGCCTTGGGATTGAACTCGCTGCCGACGAGCTCCACCTGCGCCACCTCTGCGGCGTCGCCCTTGCGAAAGCCGAGCCGCAGGAGGCGCGTGTAGCCTCCCGGCCGCGACTCGAACCGCGGCGCGAGCGTGTCGAACAGCTTGGCCACCACGTCGCGATCCTGAAGATCCTGCATGACGAGACGCCGGGCATGAAGGCCCTTGCCGTCGGCCCCGTTCGCCACGCTCCGCTTGGCGATGGTGATCAACCGCTCCACGAATGGCCGCAGCTCCTTCGCGCGCGGCACCGTCGTCGTCAGGTGCTCGTGGCGGAGCAGCGCCGTCGCCTGGTTCCTGAGCATCGCCAGACGATGTTCCGTGACACGGCCCAGTTTTCTGAATGCGACTCGATGTCTCATGGCTCGCCTGAGGGCGCTCCTATTCCTGCGGCGCCACGGGCCGATCGACACGCATGCCGAGGCTCAGGCCCATCGTGTGCAGGATCTCCTTGATCTCGTTCAGGCTCTTCCGGCCGAAGTTCTTCGTCTTGAGCATCTCGGCCTCGGTCTTCAGCACCAGCTCCCGGATGGTCCGGATGTTGGCGTTCTTCAGACAGTTGTAGGACCGGACCGACAGCTCCAGCTCCTCGACCGACTTGTCGAGGTTCTCATTGCCCAGGCCGCTGCGCGGCTGATCGCCGACCGCCTCGGTCTGCGTCTCGGCGCCTTCCTCGAGGTTGATGAAGATGTTGAGATGATCCCGGATCAGCTTGGCCGACAGCGACACCGCGTCGCGCGCGCTGATGGACCCGTTGGTCCAGACGTCCACCGTCAGCTTGTCGTAGTCGGTCGTCTGGCCGAGACGCGCCGCCTCGACCAGGTAGTTGACCTTCTTGATCGGCGAGTGCACCGAGTCGATGGGGATCCACCCGATGCCCAGGTCCTCGTCGAAGTTCTTGTCCGCCGATATGTAGCCGCGACCGCGCTTCATCCGTATTTCCATGTGGAGCTTGCCGCCTTCGGCGACCGTCGCGATGTGCGCGTCGGGCTCGAGGATCTCGACGTCGGCATCCGCCTGGATGTCGCGCGCCCGGACCTCGCCCGCCTTATCGACGCGCAGGAGGAGCGTCTTGGTGTGGTCCACGTGCAGCTTCAGTGGAATCTGCTTCAGGTTCAGGATGATGTCGGTTGCGTCCTCGACCACCCCCGGAATCGGGGAGAACTCGTGGAGCACGCCGTCGATCCTGACGGCCGTGATGGCAGCGCCCTCGATCGACGAGAGGAGCACGCGCCGGAGCGCGTTGCCAATCGTGGTGCCGAATCCCCGCTCGAACGGCTGCGCATAGAACCTGCCGAACCGCTCGGTGAGCGTCTCCCGCTCGAACTCCAGGCGCTTGGGACGCTGAAAGCCTTTCCACAACATGGGATCTCTTCCTTTCGCCAATGGGCCCGCAGACGGGCCTCCAGACCTGCATGGACACCGCCGGCCTCCCGCCGCAGGTCTGTCAGGGCTGCGGGCCGGCGGCTGGCAGCGGGCCCCCACGGCCCGCCCGCTCCGACTACTTCGAGTACAGCTCCACGATCAGCTGCTCCTGCACGGGCAGATTGATCTGCTCGCGCGTCGGCACCGACACCATGCGGCCGGTGAACGTCGATGCCTCGAACGACAGCCACGTCGGGATTCCGCGTCCCTTGACTTCCTCCATCGCGTGCTCGATTGTCGGATTCTTCTGCGTGCGGCCGAGCACGGTCACGACGTCGCCCTGCCTGACCGAGTACGACGGAATGTCGACCTTCCGGCCGTTGACCAGGAAGTGGCCGTGCCGGACCAGCTGCCGCGCCTGCGGCCGCGACGTGGCCAGGCCCAGGCGATAGACGACGTTGTCGAGCCGCCGCTCCAACAGCTGCAGAAGCGTCTCGCCGGTGATCCCGCGCGTCCGTTCGGCGACCTCGAAGTAGCGGCGGAACTGATCCTCGAGCACGCCGTAAATCCGCTTCACCTTCTGTTTCTCGCGCATCTGGAGTCCGTAGCCCGCGAGCTTGGCCTTGCGCGCCTTGCCATGTTGCCCCGGTACAAAGTTGCGCTTCTCGATCGCGCACTTGTCCGTGTAGCACCGCTCCCCTTTCAGGAACAGCTTCATCGCCTCGCGGCGGCACAGGCGACAGACCGGGCCGATGTATCGAGCCATGTACGGAACCTTTCTCTACACGCGCCGCCGCTTGGGCGGACGGCAGCCGTTGTGCGGGATGGGCGTCACGTCGCGGATCGACTTCACCTCGAGCCCGACGGTCTGCAGCGCCCGGATGGCCGACTCCCGGCCCGACCCCGGGCCCTTCACCCGGACGTCCAGCGAGCGCATCCCGATGGCCCGGGCGGCGTTGCCGGCGTTGAGCGCCGCCTGCGTGGCGGCGTACGGCGTGCCCTTGCGCGATCCCTTGAATCCGATGCCGCCTGCGCTCGACCACGCCACGACGTTGCCCTCCGTGTCGGTGATCGTCACGACCGTGTTGTTGAACGATGCCTGGATGTGCGCGAGCCCGTGGTGGACGATCCGCTTCTCGCCCCGCTTCTTGAAGGTCTTCTTGGGCCGCCCAGCCCGTCCCTCTTTCTTCTCAGGCGCCCCGCCCTCAGGAGTCGCAGCTTCGGTCTTGGCCATGTCGACACTCGATCCTTTCCGCCTACACCGTCTTCTTCTTCGCCACCGCGCCCTTGCGCGGACCCTTCCGCGTCCGCGCGTTCGTGCGCGTACGCTGGCCCCGCACAGGCAGACCGCGCCGGTGCCGCATGCCGCGGTAGCAGCCGATCTCCATCAGTCGCTTGATGTTCATCGATACGTCCTTGCGCAGATCCCCCTCGACGCCGCCCTGCTCCTCGATCACGCGGCTGATCTTGCGGACGTCGTCCTCCGATAGGTCCTTCACGCGGACATCCGGACTGACCCCCGCCTGCGACAGGATGCCGTTGGACCGTACCCGGCCGATCCCGTAGACATAGGTCAATCCAATCTCGATGCGCTTGGTGCGCGGCAAGTCGACGCCAGCAATACGAGCCATACATCACGATCCTTGAGTAATGAGAATGTAGCTATCAGCGTTCAGCATTCAGCATTCAGCTATCAGCATTTAGCGTTCAACGAACAGCCCCTTCAGCGCCGACAGCCGACGGCTGCCAGCTGACCGCTGACTCAGCCCTGCCGCTGTTTGTGCTTCTGATTCGGGCAGATCACCCGCACGACGCCCCTGCGCCGCACGATCTTGCACTTGTCACAAATCCGCCTCACCGACGCTCGAACCTTCATACAGGACCTCGGAATCTCCTCACATGCCCGTGATCTTCTCCACGATCCGCCCGCGTGCCGGATCGACCCTCGACAACTCGATCCGGACCCGATCGCCGACGAGCACGCGGATGAAATTGCGGTCCGTCCGATCCGCGATGTGCGCCGTCACCTGAGGGCCCTCGTCGAGCCGCACGCGGTACAGCGCGCTCGGCAACTGCTCGAGGACCGTGCCGGTGACACCTCGCACGGCGGCCGGCTCCTCACGAGCGCGCGGCGACAGGCACCTCGCGCAACGTCAGAATCCACGGACCCTCGGCGGTCACCGCCACCGTGTGCTCGAAATGCGCCGACAGGCTCCTGTCGCGCGTCACGGCGGTCCAGCCGTCCCTGAGCACCTTGACCGCCGCCCCGCCTGCGTTCACCATCGGCTCGATCGCCAGAACCATCCCCGCGGCCAGCCTGGGCCCTCGTCCGGGCTCGCCGTAGTTGGGCACCTGAGGGTCCTCGTGCATCTGCTGCCCGATGCCGTGACCAACGAACTCGCGCACCACCGAAAACCCGTGACCCTCCACGTGTCGCTGCACGGCATGGCTGATGTCCGACACACGATAGCCCGGGCGCGCGTGGTCGATCGCCCTGTAGAGCGACTCCTCGGTCACGCGCAGCAGCGTCGCCGCCTCCGCCGACACACGCCCGACGGGCAGCGTGACAGCGCTGTCTCCGTAGTACCCGCTCAGCGACACGCCGACGTCGATCGACACGACGTCGCCCTCGCGCAGGACCCGCCGGCTCGAGGGAATCCCGTGAATCACTTCCTCGTTGATCGAGGCGCAGATCGTCGCCGGATAGCCGCGATAGCCCTTGAAGGCCGCGACCGCGCCGGCGTCGGCGATGAGTCCCTCGGCAATCTCGTCGAGATCCGAGGTCGCCACACCGGGGGTCACCTTCGCAGCCAACGTCGTCAGCACGTCGCCAACCAGACGTCCGGCGGCCCGCATCCGCTCGAGCTCGCCCGCAGACCGGCACACGATCACGGCCGGACCCCAGGCGCGAGGCTCGCGGCCGCCTCGACCGCGGCCACGAGATCGGCCAGCACGCCGTCGGCAGCCTGGGCGCCATTGATCGCGCGAAACGACGGCCGCCGGCGATAGTAATCGACCACGGGCTCGGTGTCGCGATGGTAGACGCGCAGACGCTCCCGCACGACCGCCTCGCTGTCGTCCGCGCGCTGCTTCAGCCGGCCGCCGCAGCGCCCGCACCGCTCCGTCTCGGATCCCGCCGCCCCCAGCGTCCCTTCGGCGTTGGCGCCACACGCCTCGCAGATTCGGCGCGCGCCCAGGCGGCGCACGAGCTCCCCGTCCTCGACCGTGATGTCGACCACGATCAGCGGATCACGCCCGTCCATCAGCCGGTCGAGCGCCTGCGCCTGCGCCACGGTACGCGGAAAGCCGTCGAGGATGAAGCCGGCACGGGCGTCGTCTTTGTCGAGCCGCTCGCGCACGATGTCGATGATGACCTCGTCGCTGACGAGCTCGCCCCGATCCATGATCGCCTTGGCTCGCAGCCCGACCTCGGTGCCGGTCTTGACCGCCTCGCGCAGCATGTCGCCGGTCGAAATCTTCGGGATGCCCCGCGCGCGCGCAAACCGATCGGCCTGCGTGCCTTTGCCCGCGCCGGGGGGGCCGAGCATGATCAGGTGGAGCGCCATCTCTCAGCGTCCCTTACCCTCTGCGCCCGCGGATACGCGTCTTCTTCATGAACCCGTCGTAGTGCCGCATGATGAGCTGCGA
>CAZCEL010000188.1:0-8508 GCA_964497175.1 uncultured Bifidobacteriaceae bacterium | reverse complement strand
GCCCACGGCGGCGCTGTAGCGCCCTCACGACGTAGATCGGAACAAACAACGTTGTATTCGAATAGGTTATCCGCTCGATGACGAATCCCGCCGAGGTCAGCAGGCGCGTCAGCGACGCGCGGCTGTAGCGGCGGACCTCGCGGCTCAGCACGGAATGGTCGCCCCGCAGCGCCTCTGTGGCCGCCACGTTGACCACGGCGAACCCGCCGGGACGAACCACTCGATACATTTCCGCGGCGGACTGCCGCTCTACCTCGACGGGCAGCGCGACGAAGACGTCGAACGAGGTCACGACGTCAAAGGCGTTGCTGGGAAACGGGATTGCCGCCATCGAGGCGCGCGCGAGACGAGTGCGTCCGGCCTCCCGGCCCAACTGCAGGCCCGAGGCCGTCAGGTCGAAGCCGTACGCCCGTCCGAACTGGCCGAGCAGCTCGAGATTGGCCCCGGTGCCGCAGCCGCAGTCGAGGAGCCGAGCGTTGGAGCACCCGGCAGTCGCTTGGCGGAGCAGCGGCGTAACGAAGGCGCGGAAGCCGCGAAACCAAAAGTGGGCGGCTTCGGCCTTCGCCGTGGCGCGCAGCAGATGGTCCATCGGCCGAATTGTACTGTTGGACCGGCTGCGTGCCCGGTCACGCCGTCGATCGATGATGTGTACCGCGCGGTACGCACGATCTCGACGATTGACACGTGAGCTATCCTTTGTAAGCGGTTTTGCTCTCGACGAGGAGTGTGACGATGATGCGTGTTCGTCTCTTCGTGTTTGCTCTTGCCTTGAGCGCAGGCCTCGTTGTCGCAGGCTGCGCGAAACAAGTGCCACCGCCGGCGCCGGCACCGCCGCCGCCGCCCGCACCCGCTCCGACCACTCCACCACCACCTCCGCCGCCGCCGCCACCGCCGCCGCCGCCGGCTCCCGCACCGGCCCCGCCACGGGCGCTGACCGAGGACGAGCTCTTTGCCCGCAAATCGCTTCAGCAGCTGAACGACGAGCGGCCGCTCGCCGCGGTGTTCTTCGACCTCGACAGGTCCGATATTCGCGACGATGCGAGGGGGCCGCTGCAGAAGAACGCGGATTGGATGCGGCGATGGACGAGCACGCAGATCACCGTCGAAGGCCACTGCGACTCGCGAGGCAGTTCGGAGTACAACCTGGCGCTCGGCACGCGACGCGCCAACGCCGTCAGGGACTACCTCCTCAGCCTGGGCGTCGCCGCAAGCCGTGTGACGGTGGTCAGCAAAGGCAAGGAGCAGCCCTTCTGCAGCGAAGAGAACGAGCCCTGCTGGCAGCAGAACCGCCGCGGCCACTTCATCATCACGGCGAAATAGGCCAGGCCCTGGCAGGAACGGCGAACGCGAGGGAGGTCAACGCGGCCCCGTAAGGAGTCGCCGCAGCTGGTCCTCCCCGACCCTGTACTTCGCCGCCTTCTTTCCGTCGACCAGCAGCACCGGTATTTCGGTCCCGTACACGCGCTCGAGCGCGGGATCTCGCGAGATGTCGATCGTTTCGAGCGTCAATGGGATCGACGCCGCGACTCGCTCGACGAGGTCTTTCATCTCGTCGCACAGATGACAGCCAGGCCGCGAGTAGATGGTGACTAGGAGCTGATCCATTCGTGGTCCTGCGAGCGGGTGTCCAGGGTGCCGACGATCTGGTCGATCCGGGCCAGCCGATGACGAGTCAAGTAGTCGCCAATGCCCTCGATGAGCCCGGACCAGATCAGCGGATCCACGAAACTGGCCGTGCCGACCTGCACCGCCGTTGCGCCGGCGATGAGGAATTCCAGCGCGTCGCGGGCGTCGGCGATGCCGCCCATCCCGATGATCGGAATCCTCACCGCCTGCCGGCACTCGTAGACCATGCGTACCGCGATGGGCCGGATGGCGGGGCCGCTCAGCCCGCCGACGATGTTGGAGAGCCTTGGCCGCCGGGATTCGACATCGATCGCCATGGCGAGAAAGGTGTTGACCAGCGAGACCGCGTCCGCGCCGGCGTCCTCGGCGGCCCGAGCGAACGACGCGACGTCGGTCACGTTCGGCGTCAGCTTGGGGAAGAGGGGCAGGTCGGTGACCTTCCGGACCGCGCTGACGACATCACGGGTCCCGGCGAGGCTGCACCCGAACTGGATTCCGCCCTCCTTGATGTTCGGGCACGAGATATTCAGCTCGAGCGCGGCCACGCCGTCGGCGTCGGCGAGGATGCGCGAGACCTCGACGTACTCGTCGATGGTGCTGCCGCAGACGTTCACGATGACCGTCGCACCCCGCGCCCGGAGCTCGGGAAGCTTCTCCTCCACGAATCGCTTCACGCCGATCCCCTGGAGGCCGATCGCGTTCAGCATGCCCGACGGCGTTTCCACGATCCGGGGCGGCGGGTGTCCTTCCCGCTCGCTGAGGAACAGCCCCTTGACCGCGACGGCGCCGAGCGACGAGAGATCGACCAGGTCGGCGTACTCGACGCCGTAGCCGAAGCAGCCGCTGGCCGCAACGATGGGGTTCTTGAGCACGAGCGAGCCAATCCGGACCGAGAGGTCCACCATCAGGCCGCCCCTTGACGGTCGCTCTCCCACACGATCTCGTCGGCAGCCAGGACGGGTCCGGCCAGGCACGACCTGACGTGGTGGACCTTGCCGTCCACGGCCCGCATCGGCACCACGCAGCTGTAGCAGCCGCCCAGGCCGCATCCCATGATCCGCTCGACCGAGACCTGACACGGTCGCCGATGACGCGCGGCGCTCCTGGCGACGGCCGCGAGCATGCCCTCGGGGCCGCAGGCAAACATCATGAGGGGCGACTCCGCGGGTCGTGCGAGCAGGTGGCGCTCCAGCGGATCGGTCACGCGGCCCGCTTCGCCCGCGCTGCCATCCTCGGTCGTGAGCATGAGCGTCACGCCGTGGTCACGAAACCAGTCGAGGTAGAAGAGCTCCGACGATCGGCGCGCGCCGTAGAACAGGCTCATCCTGACGCCCCGCGCGCGAAGCGCGACGGCGAGCGCGGCGAAGGGAGCCAGCCCGACGCCGCCCGCGATCATCCAGGCCTCGCACGGTGGATCGATGACGCGGAAGGGCCGGCCGAGCGGCCCCAGGCACGCGATCTGTTGTCCGGGCCTGGCCTCGTACAACAGCGTCGTCGACGGGCCAATCCGCTTGTTCAAGAGCGAGATGCCGGAGGCGGCGCCCGAACGGTCGCTGAGCACCTCGAACACGGAAAACGGACGTCGCAGCAGCGGATCGTGTCCCGTCGCGGTCCTGATCATCACGAACTGTCCGGGCGCGGCGAGTGCGACGACGTTGTAGTCCGCTGACAGCGGCGTGTTCGCGATCACGGTCGCCCGGACGTCGGCGGGCATCGCGGCAGTATACTGCACGCGCTGCGATGCGATACCTGCGCATGTTCACGAACGCGATCGTCGCAGGCGCGCTCGGAGCCGCGTATGTGTTCCTCGTGATCCTCCAGCTGAATCCCTCGCTGCGCCTCCGTCCAATCACGTTGGCGGCACTGGCTCTCGGCGCCGGTGCGTACTACACGATCGGCCTCACCGCGCTCGTCTATCTGGTGCTCGTGGTCCGCCGGGTGCTGGGGCGCGAGGGGTTTTCACCCGCCTGGATCAGCGTGAGAGTGATCACCTGGCTCTGCGCGGTCTCGACGGCGGCGGGAGCGCTCATCATGTGGACCAACGTCGGCACGTTCCGGCTGGTCCTCGAACCCGCCACGGTGCGCGGCATGACCGAGGGCGCGATCGTGCTGGCCGCGGCGGCCGCACTGCTGACGCTCGCCGGTATCGCGCAGCGCTACGGCGGGCCGCGCCGCGTGTGGGCGGGCGTGCTCTGCGCCGTGGCGTTCTCGTCGATTGTCGTGACGATTGCCCTTCGAGGCGGCGGCTCGCTGACACCGATCGAGTCTCTGCCTCCGAGCGTCCTGCTCGAGGCGTCCACGGCCCAACCGTCGGGACGCGTGTGGATGATCGCCCTGGACGCCGCGTCCCTCGATGTCGTCACGAGCGCGGCCCAGAGCGGAAAGCTCCCCAACTTCGGCCGCATTCTCGACGAGGGGGCAATCGTGCATCTGGCCACGATCCATCCGACGTCGCCCGAAGCCGTGTGGGCGGCGGTCGCGACGGGCAAACTGCCCCAGAAAAACGGCGTGCGGTCGCCGGCGCTCTACCGCCTTCCCCTGGCCCCAACCTCCGAAGCCGTCCAGTTGCTGCCCGACTTCTGTTTCGCCAGCGGCCTGGTCCGTTTCGGAATTCTCGAGGAAGAGCCCCGGACGTCCGCCTCCTTCCGGTCGAGCCCGTTGTGGTCGATCCTGCGCTCGGTGGGAACGAGCGTCGCGCTTCTCGATTGGCCGCTCACGTATCCGGCGCCGCCGGTTCTCGGATATGTGATCAGCGATCGGTTCGCCCGCCCGGCCCGGGCGTCCGCGGCCGCTGACGGTCCACGCCTGCTCTACCCGCCCGATATCGAAGCGGAAGCCGCCCGCGTTCTTGACCAGTGGCGCGATGAACCGCCGGCGGTACCGCCAGGCGCTCCCGGCATCGGCGACCGTCACCGGATGGCGGCGCATGTCGATCGCCTCTACGACCGGCTCTTCCAATCCCTCCGCCGCGATCGGCCCGCGCAGGTGTCGATCGTCCGCTATCAGAGCCTGGACCAGATCGGGCATTACTTCCTGCGCTACGCCCGCCCGTCCCGGTTCGGCGACGTGTCCGACGAGGAGCGGCGCCTGCTCGGCGATGTGCTGGTGGCTCATTACGCGCTCGTCGACGCCGCCATCGGTCGAGCGATCGCCGCGCTCGGCCCCGCCGATCTCCTGCTCGTCGTGTCCGGGTACGGCATGGAACCGCTGGGGTTCGGCAAGCGGGTCCTCGAACGGCTGATCGGCGACCCGGACATCAGCGGATCGCACGAGGGCGCCCCGGACGGTTTCCTGATGGCGTACGGCGAGCCGGTGGCCAAGACGGCACAGGTGGGGCGCGCGTCGGTTGTGGATGTCCTTCCCACGCTCCTGTATTTCCTCGGGCTGCCCGTCGGCCGGGATATGGACGGGTACGTGCGAACCGACGTGTTCAGCCGGCCGTTCACCGCCGATCGGCCGATCACCTACATTCCCACCTACGATCGGTAAGAACCTTCACCGGATCGTGTCCCCCGGAGTCGGCGGCCGCGCCACAGCTACCTGCTGGACGGCACGGACCTGAGTGCCTATCCAGGCATCGCGGTGACGACCGCGGCCGACACAACGCTCGGCGTCGACATGATTGGTGAATTATCGGCGTGCTGCCGCAGCAGCGTCGTTGCGATCCTGCGCGGCCCGTGCGTGAATCCCGGTCACCACGTGGCGCGCCGACTCGAACGCGCCCTGCATCCAGGCATTGACGCTCGAGACATGGTCCCCGGCCAGGTAGAGGCGGCCCTGGGGCTTGACGAGCAGCGGATACGCGTCACGCCGCGCCTCGGGGCTGAATGCGGACCAGCTGCCGCGGTTCCAGACCGAGCGATGCCAGGCGACCGAGAAGCCGGTTTCGAACTCGGCACGATACTGCGGGTGAATGCGCGCGCCCTGCTCGAGCGCGAGCTCCAGGCGCTCTGCCGCCGTCCGCTCTCCGGTCGGCCTCGCCCGCGGTCCCTGGATGTAATAGCCGATGAGCACACCCTTGCGGCCGTGGAATCCCCACGAGGGATAGACGATCTGTGCGATGTCCTGATCGGTTCTGGACGCGCCGCCGTAAATCCCCTCGTCCTCCTCCCAGAAGCGGCGCTTGAACTGCAGGCCGATCTTGCCGGCACTCGCGTACGGAACCGACGCCACGGCCTTCTTGAATTCGGGCGAGCTGTCGATCTCGAGGGCCGCCACCAGCGGAAGCGGCATCGCGCAGATGCAGTAATCGCCGTCGATCGTCCGGCGCCGGCCATCGTGGTCGTACACGATGGTCACTCCGTGCTCGCTCTGGCGAATCTCGCGGGCGGCGGCGAGGTAGAGCACCTTGTCCTTCAGCCTGGCGGCCAGCGCGCGCGGAAGATGATCGCAGCCGCCGACGACTTGCAACATTGTGTCCTGGTAGTCGTAGTCCACCTGCAAGTATGAGCCGGCTCTCGACGCGAGGAGATCGCTCAACGCCAGCGGCGCCGAACGGCGGCCAGGCTCACCGGGTCCGCGCGGCTCGACATCGTAGCCGCGGCGTGCGGATCCGCGGTACAGACCCTTGGTGTCCAACGCTCCCTTGTCGCGCAGGTAATCGAGCAGGTTCTCGCGATCCTGTTTCGTGAACGGCAGGTCGAGTGCCTCGTCTGATACCGCTTTCGCCAGCAGCTCGGCCACGTAGCCGTCGAGATCGGTGCGAACCTCGCGCCGTCGCAGCCGCCTGCCGGCCAGGCCGTCTGTCCGGGTCTGATAGATGAACGTGCCGTCGGAGTGATTCAGAAACGGCTCGACCGGCACGTTCAGCTCGCGGCAGTAGCCGAGGACCGTCGCGTGATGATGCGGAATCCGCATCGCGCCGGGGTTGTAGTACAGGCCTTCGTCGAACGCGCAGACCTCCGTCGGACCGTCCTCCTCGCTGACCGACCCGCGCCGGACGGTGAAGACGCGCCCGCCGGGGCGCGGTCTGGCTTCGAGTACCTGACACCTGTAGCCCAGCTTCGTGAGCTCGTAGGCGGCCGCGAGTCCCGCAAGGCCCGCGCCGAGGACAATGACCCGGATGCCGCTGACCCTGCCGCTCGGCTCGAACCTGTCCTGGAGAGGCCGGGCCACGAGGCCGAGCCCGGTCATGGCCTCATACGTCAATGCCGCTCCGCCGGTCGCGGCCAGGCGTTCCAGGAAGCGCCGCCGGGTCAGCGGCGTCATGTCAGGGCCCCGCGTAATGCGTCAGTGGCATAGTCGGAATCCGCGCAGATTCTGCCACGGGACGTCGCCCAACGCGAGACTGTCAGCCCGCGTATCGGGATGCGGCGAATCCGGGCGGGTTCGCGTCAAAGCTGTGATGGACGGCTCAGGGGGGACGAGATCGACCGATCGCCCCGCGGCTTGCTCGAGATCGGCGATGAGCCCGCCGACATCCTGGGTCGACAGCGCAGCGCCAGGCCTCAGGCCAACAGCCACTGTCCAGGTCGCTCCCCGAATGGAGGGTGGCGCGCGCACCGGATCCGAAGAGCACTGCGTAGGCCAGGCGCGGATCGCGTTCGAGGACTTGGCGAAGGGCCTCCGCGCCTTCAATATAGCCCGATGGCCCGCGACACGCGACGACGTGACGCTTTGACAGAGTGGCTACCAGGGAGCTACATTGGAATCGATGCGGGCCGTCGGCCTGAAGATCCTGAAGAACAAGCTGAGCGAATACGTGAGGCTCGCCGCCGCGGGCGAGACCATCCTCGTCACGGACCGGGACCATGTGGTGGCCGAGATCGTGCCGCCCCAGGCCGGTCGATCGGACGAGGCGGGCGACGCGCTCCTCGCCGACGCCGTGCGCAGGGGATGGCTCCGCCCGCCGACGCTCCCGGGCGTCGGCCCGCCCCCACGGCGACCGATGCTGCAGTGGGCCGACCTCGATCGGGAGCTCTCGAGAGACCGCGAAGAGCGTTGATCTACCTCGACACCTCCGTTGCGCTCGCTCACCTGCTGGCCGAGGATCGCGTGCCGCCGCCCCGCCTGTGGGCCCGGGAACTGGTGTCGAGCCGGTTGCTGGAGTACGAAGTGTGGACGCGCATTCATGCGCGAGGGCTCGGCGACTCCCACGGTGACGCCGTGCGGGCGCTGGTCGGGCGGCTGGCGCTGATCGAGATGATCGGCCCCGTGCTGGCACGCGCGCAGGAGCCGTTCCCGTTCCCCGTGCGGACCCTCGACGCCCTGCACCTGGCGTCGATCGAGTTCCTCAGAGAAAGCGTGCCCCGCATCGAGCTCGCCAGCTACGATGTCCGCCAGGTCTCGGCAGCGCGAAAGCTGAAGATACCCCTTTTCAGGCTGTAGGGCGCCGGGACGAGGCGACCCCTCCCTGATCTCGTGTATACTGCCGCCATCTCTTTAAGGCGCTCCCGAGAGAGCGCAAAGAGGAGCGCATGCCTTCCCGCCGCCTTCCGATTCCCGCACCGCCGATTTCGAGATCAGTGCTTCATCCGTCTCGGGGATTCGCATGTCTGTCGTGATGGATGCCGACCGGATCGGCCGGACGCTGACCCGCATCGCCCACGAGATCGTGGAGCGGAATCGTGGCATCGAGGAGCTGGCCCTGGTCGGCATCCGCACGCGCGGCGTGCCGCTGGCCCGGCGCATCGCATCGACAATCCGGGACATTCACGGCTACGAGGTCCCGACCGGCGCGCTCGACATCACCCTGTATCGCGACGATCTGATGCGCCAGCCGGTTGCGTCGCAGCCCGTCATCCATCGAACGGAGATCCCGTTTTCCATCGACGACAAGCGGATCCTGCTCGTGGACGACGTGCTGTACACGGGCCGGACGATCCGCGCGGCGCTCGACGCGCTCATCGAGTTCGGTCGCCCCAAGTCCATTCAGCTCGTCGT
>CAZCEL010000187.1:0-8567 GCA_964497175.1 uncultured Bifidobacteriaceae bacterium | reverse complement strand
CAGGTCCGGCGGCGACTGCCAGGTCCTCGCCGGCGCTTACAGCTTCAGGTACTCGCGCAGCCGCCTGGTTTGAGTCCGGCTGACCGGGATCTCGGTGGCCTTGTTGTCTTTCATCCTCAGGATGTAGTTCCGGCTGAACCAAGGCACAATCTCCTTAATCTTGTTGATATTCACCAGATGGGACCGGTGGACGCGCCAGAACACGGCCGGGTCAAGCCGCGCCTGCAGCTCGTCGAGGGTTCGGTAGTTGGACGTGCCGCTCTGTTGTGTGGTCACGATCGTAATGGTCTCGTCCGCCGTCGACGCGTGGACGATCTCGTCGGCGTCAACGAGCAGAAAACGCTCACCGACCTTGATCGCCAGCCGCTGACGCCTGTCCTGACGAGCTGCCACGAGCTGCACAATCGCCTCGAGTCGGCCGGCGACTTCGGACGGCCGCCCGCCGCCCTCGGCCCCCTGCCCATGCCGCTCGAGCGCCACACGCCGCCGCACCCGGTCGAGTGCGGTCTCCAACCTGGCCGGCTCGATCGGCTTCAAGAGATAGTCGACCGCATTGACCTCGAACGCCTCGATGGCGTGGCGGTCGAAGGCCGTCACAAAGATGATATGCGAGGCCGCCCCGGAATCGACAAGGCGGCGGGCCACCTCGAACCCCGTGAGTCCAGGCATCTGGACGTCAAGAAACACCAGATCGGGCTGAACCCGGCCGATGAGCGCCACGGCCTCCACGCCATTGTCCGCCTGCGCGATGACCTCGACGCCCCCAATCTGCCCGAGCTGGTAGCGGAGCTCGTCGCGTGCGAGCTGCTCGTCGTCGACCACGACGGCGCGCAGTGGCGCCGTCCCCGGCTCGGCTGCCCCGGCGTCCTCGGCGGCGCGCGGCTTTCGCATGACCACCACTAGGCCGTGATCCGTTCCGGCAAGGTCAGCTCCGGGATCTCGAGGCTGACCGACGTGCCGCGTCCCGGCACACTGGCGAGCCTCAGCTCGCAGCCGGTGCCGTAGATGGTTCGCAGCCGCTCGTTGACGTTGCTCAACCCGATGCCGTTTCCCACGGCGGTTCCCAGCCGCTCCTCCGACATCCCGAGCCCGTCGTCGGACACCTCGATGAGCGCGCGACCGTCGCGAAGGGCCGTCCTGATGGTAATGCGGCCGCCGCCGACCTTGCGGGACAAACCGTGCTTGATCGAGTTTTCGATCAGGGGCTGCAGGATCATGCTCGGGACGATGACACCGAGGGTTTCCGGAGCGATCTGCTTGTCCACCAGCAGCTGCGGTCCGAAGCGGACCACCTCGATGTCGAGATATTCGTCGATGGACTCCAGCTCCTCGCGCAGGGTCACGAAATGGTCGGTGCTGCGCATCAGCCGGCGAAGCAGCCCTGACAGCTTCGTGATGAGCATGCGGGCCGTGTCGGGCTCGGTGCGGATGAGCGAGGAGATCGACGTCAGGGTGTTGAACAGGAAATGGGGGTTGATCTGGCTCGCCAGCGCGTCGACTTTCGCCGCGAGCAGCAGCTTCTCCTGCTCCTCGAGCCGGTGCTCGATCCGGGCATTGTTCCAGATCTTGATGGGCGTGGCGACGGCCAGGACCGTCGCCAGAAGAATGGCGGTCAGCGTCCAGACCGAGCTGGGTTGAAGGTAGAAGAGCCGCTGGTGCTCGCTCCACCTGGCGCCCTGTCCCTGCCGGAGCAGCTCCAGGCCGACTGGCGCGAACAGCAGGACGATCTGCCAGTCGACCTGATAACTGCGCAGCATCTTCCAGGTGCGGAGCGGAAGCCGGGTCACGACGAACGGCGAGAAGTGCCAGATGGCCTCTTTCGGGCACAGCGCGCGCAGGCCGCCGCCGGCGAACCCACAGCCTACGGCAAACGGCAGCGCGCCGATCTCACCGGTCGCGAGTGGCGGGAGACCGGCCATCGCGCCGACGATGGCGCCGGCGTACGGGCCGGCGATGAGACCGGCCAGGAACGCGCCTTCGAGCGTCAGGTCTGCCGCGGCGTAGTTCAGCAGCAGCCGGGACGCAACGCCCGAGGTGAGCGGCAGACCGAGCGCAAGGACGAAAATCAGGCGATCGGGCCAATTGCGCCGCTCGAAAATCAGGATGTGTCTGAACCGGCGGAAGCGGACGAGCATGGTCGCCAGCGCGGCCATGACGGCCAGCTTGACGACCAGCGTCGTCAGCAGCAGCTGCTCGGCCTGATCGATGGATAGCAGCGTCGCGCCGGGCATGGTTCGTTTACTTGATCTTAGCGGGCGGGTAAACTGAAGCGCAATGGCCGTTATCCGACCCTTCCTGATCGGTTTCGCCACCACGCTCAGGCACCTTTTTCGGACGCCGATCACGGTGAACTATCCGGAGCAGAAGGTCCCGATGTTCCCGAGGTACCGCGGCAAGCAGGTCCTCATCCGCGACGAGGACGGGCTGGAGAAGTGCGTCGCCTGCGGACTCTGCTCCGTGGCGTGTCCCGCCGACGCCATCTACCTCGAGGCGGCCGAGAACGACGGCACGGTGCAGGCCGGACCGCGGTACGCAGCCGTCTACCAGATCCACAAGATGCGGTGCATTTTCTGTGGCTATTGCGAGGAGGCGTGTCCGGTCGGCGCCATCTTCATGGGCAAGGACTACGAGCTGGCGGTGTACAGCAAGGACGATTTTGTGTGGGACAAGGCCGACCTGCTCGTGCCCGCGGCAGGTGTGCGGGCGGGCGCTCGGGAGGTGTGATAGGGCGGGCGCAGGGCACGCACGCCGGCCATGCAGATAGGCGCTCTCGGCGACATCCACGGTGAGTTCGAGATCGTTCACGACATCATGACGCGGCACCCTGAGGTGCCGTTCTGGGTGCAGGTTGGCGACGTCGCCAGCAACGACGGGCGCTACTTCACCCCGCTCAAGCCCCTCTTCTGGATCAAGGGCAACAACGAGGATTTCGATGTGGTCTGGGCGGCCGCCGCCGGGCACCCACCAGCGGCCACCCTGCACTACCTTCGAAACGGCGGGCCGCACGAGGTGGGCCCCTGGCGGGTCGCGGCGCTCGGAGGGACGTTCGCACCCCGCTGGTACCACACGCCGGCCGACATGCTTCCGCCCTCGCGCGGGCGGCGCGCCGCGAGCGAGGCGCTCAAGCTGGGCAAGAGCCGGGACGACAAGCGGCGGCATTTCGTGCGTGCCGAGGTGCTGGCGTGCAAGGGCCTCACGGCGATCGACGTGTTTCTGACGCACGAGGCCCCGCGTCCCTTCTTCCCGGCGGGCCGGCGCATCGACGCCGGGAAGACGCCAATCAGTGAAGTGCTCGCGGCGATGCGCCCGAGGCTCCATCTGTTCGGCCACCACCACGAGTTCACCGATTCGATCCGGCAGGGCGTCCGATCGGTGGGCCTGGACCTCGTCACGAGGTCGTACGTGCTCATCGACGCCGAGGCACTCAAGTGCGAGCGTGTAGATACATGAGACACGTGAGACAATCGATTCTCGATGACACGATGATCCGATTCGCCGATGCGCCAGTCATTCCTTGAGGCTCTCGATCGCCGCGTGCTCGTCTGTGACGGCGCGATGGGGACGATGCTGTACTCGCGCGGCGTGTTCATCAACAAGAGCTTCGATGCGCTGAATCTGAGCGATCCCGGTCTGGTGGAGGCGGTGCACTGGGAGTACGCGAACGCCGGGGCCGACATCCTGGAGACGAACACGTTCGGCGCCAACCGCATCAAGCTGGGCTCGTTCGGGATTGCCGATCGGCTGCGCGACATCAACGTCGAAGGCGTGCGGATCGCGCGGCGGGCGGCCGGCGACACGGCGTTTGTGGCCGGCGCGCTGGGCCCGCTCGGCATCCGCATCGAGCCGTGGGGCAAGACGGGAGTGGACGAGGCCCGCGCCTACTTCGCCGAGCAGGCGGCGGCGCTCATCGAGGGCGGCGTGGACCTGTTCGTGCTCGAGACGTTCCGCGATCTCAACGAGATTGGCGCCGCGATCGACGCGGTGCGATCGCTGTCGGATCTGCCGATCGTCGCGCAGATGACGATCGAGGAGGACGGCAACACGCTGGACGGCACCCCGCCCGAGCGCTTCGCGCCGGAGCTCGAGCGGCGGGGGGCGACGCTGGTGGGCGTCAACTGCGCGGTGGGGCCGGCCCCGATGCTCGACACCATCGAACGGATGGAGGCGGTCACACGGGTCCGGCTGTCGGCCCAGCCCAACGCCGGCAAGCCGCGCGACGTGGAGGGCCGGAACATCTACCTGTGCTCGCCCGAATACATGGCGTCGTACGCGCGGCGATTCATCCTGCACAACGTGGGGATCGTCGGCGGGTGCTGCGGCACCACGCCGGAGCACATCCGTCAGATCAAGGCGGCGGTGCTCGGCGTGGGCCGCCCCTCGGCTGCCCCTCCGGCTCCTCGATCTGACCGCGTCCACGTCCGCTCGCCGATCATGGCGCCGCCGGTCCCACGGGATCAGAAATCGCGGCTTGCCCGTGAGCTGGGGCGCGGGGCCTTCGTCCTGGGCGTCGAGCTGCTGCCGCCGCGGGGGTTCGAGGCCGAGCCGGCCATTCAGCGCGCCCGGGAACTCAAGCGGTACGGCGTCGACATCGTCAACATCCCGGACGGTCTTCGGGCGGGCGCTCGATTGAGCGCACTCTCGCTGGCCGTGCTGATCGAGCAGCAGGCCGGCATTGAAGCGTTGCTGCACTACTCGTGCCGGGACCGCAACCTCCTCGGGATCCAGTCCGATCTGCTCGGCGCGCACGCAATGGGGCTCCGTAACCTGCTGCTCATTACCGGCGATCCGGGACGCGTCGGCGACTACCCGGACGCGACCGCCGTGTTCGACGTCGACTCGATTGGTCTCACCAACCTCGTGACGCGGCTCAACCACGGCGGCGACGTGGGCGGCCAGGCCATCGGCGCCCCGACCGCGTTTCACGTGGGCGTTTCGGTCAATCCGGCGGCCTCGAATCAGGACGAAGAGCTGCGTCGCTTCGCGTACAAGGTCGAGGCGGGCGCCGAGTTCGTCGTCACGCGTCCGGTGTTCGACGTCGCCGGCTTCGAGCGCTTTCTGCAGCGGATCGAGTCGGCGCGCCTGCCGCTGGTCGCCGGTGTGTTCCCGTTCGAGAGCGCCAGAAACGCCGAGTTCGTGGCCAACGAGGTGCCCGGCGTTCGCGTCCCGGACGAGCTGATGGAGCGGATGCGGCGCGCCGACGGCGCCGAGGCGGCCGCGGCCGAAGGCATTGCCATCGCCCGGGAGATCGCACTGGCGCTGCGGGGCATGACGCAGGGGCTGCAGGTGTCGACGCAGTCGGGGAACATCGACGCGGCCCTCGCGGTCGTCGATGGACTTCGCTGAGGGTCCGGATGTATAGTCGGTCGGCGATCCGGCATTTCTTCGAGGGAACCTGATGGCACTATTCGACCGGCCCGCAGTGACCGAGACCGAGGAGTTCATGGGACGGGACGCCGCGACCCGTGCCCTGTCGGTTGCGGCCGTCGAGAACGACTTCGTCGAGCGCGTCTACGAAAACCTCGCGTGGGCGTACGATTTCACCTTCGGTCCAACGCTGCATGCAGGCAGGCTGCAGGCCATCCAGCGCATGGCGATCCAGCCGGGCGACCGCGTGCTGGAGGTTGGCGTCGGCACGGCGATCAACGCCCCGCTCTACCCGAGAGACTGCGTGGTGACGGGGATCGATCTGTCGAGCTCCATGCTCGAAAAAGCCAGGAACCGCGTCGCGCGGAAGGGCATTCGCAACATGCGGCTGGTCGCGATGGACGCCGCGGCGCTTCGCTTCGCTGACGGAACGTTCGACATCGTGTACGCCCCGTACCTCATCAGCGTGGTGCCCGATCCGGTTGCCGTCGCGCGCGAGATGAACCGCGTCTGCCGCCCCGGCGGGCGCATCGTGATCCTGAATCATTTTCGCAGCCCGAACACCGTCGTGAGCGCCATCGAGCGCGCGCTGTCGCCGTTCACCGTGCACATCGGCTTCAAGTCGGATCTCGACCTGCCGGCGTTTCTGGCGCAGGCCGACCTCCAGCCCGTCACAATCGAGAAGGTCAACATTCCGCGCATCTGGTCGCTCGTCACCTGCATCAAGCAATGAGCGCGGGCCGGCCCTGGCTGGCCCTTGTCCTCGCCGTCTTCTGCCTCCCGCTGTTCGTGGGTCTCGCCATCGACGACATTCGCGGTGACGAGGCGATCTATTCCTTCGGCGTCGCCCGCCTGATCGAATCCGGCGATTGGCTGGCGCCCAAGAGCAGCCCCAGTGAAGATCTTCCGTTCCTGGAGAAGCCGCCGCTCAAGGCCTGGATCGTGGCAGCGCCAATCGCCGTCGGGCTGCTGCCGCGCGACGAGTTCGGCCTTCGTTTCTGGGATGCGCTGTTCGGCAGCGTGGCCTTCCTCTACGTGTTCGGCACGGGCACACGAATGGCTGGCCCCATCTGCGGAGCGGTGGCGGTGTTCGCGCTCTTCGTTCACCGGCCCCTGCTCTTCGAGCACGGGCTGCGGACGAACAACATGGAGGCGGCGCTCTTCCTCGCCTACTGCGGAGGCATGTATCACTTTCTCGCCTGGACGGCAGAGGAGCGGCCGGGGCGGCAGCGCCTGCACGCCACCGCGGTGGGCCTCTACGTCGTGCTCGGCTTCATGACCAAGTTCGTCGCGGTGGTCTTTCTGCCCGTCGTGATCGCGACGGCCACGCTGCTGTTTCGCTCCTGCCGCGCCAGGGCGCTGCGAGAGTGGCGCCTGTGGCTGGCCGTCGTGTCGCTGGCCTTCGGACTCATCGTCCCGTGGTTCCTCTACGCGCAGGTCCGCTTCGGCGGCCTGCTCTGGGAAACGATGCTGGCCGAGCACGTCTACACACGGTTCACTGCCTCGCTCGATCCGGCCCACGTCGAGCCGTGGCCCTATTACCTGACCCGGATGTACGGCAGCTTCGCCGGTTCGGGATTCTCGCTGCTCGCGATCGGAGGCCTCCTGACGCTGCTCGTCATGTCGATCCGGCGGCGATGGTTCGAGGGCGCTGCGGTTCTGTTGTGGTGGGCGCTGCCGGCGGCGGTCCTCTCGCTTGGCACCTCGAAGCTGTACCACTATTTCTATCCCTTTCTGCCGCCTGTGGCGCTGGCGTCGGGCTACCTGGTGGCGCTGCTGGTCCTGGTGACGCCCGCTCCTGTTGACCGGGCGCTCCGGCGCATCGATGAGCGGATCCGGGCGATGATCCCCGGCGTCATTGCATGGGTCCGCCGGCCGCCGGCGCGCGGTCTGCTGTCACTGGTCGCGTTGCTCGCGCTGACGACGGCCCTTGCGACCCTGGTGTTCGGTCCTCTCCGAATCTCACTGGCAGGAATCAGGTTCCGGAACGCCGCGGTCACGCGGCCGATGGTGCTCGTGCTGGCCACAGGACTCCTGCTCGGCACGACGCGCACGACCGCTCGTTGGGTCGTGGTGCTTCTCGTCGCCAGTATCCTGCCGTTTTCCGAATATCACGCGACGTGGCACCGGCTGTCGGTTGGACGGCATCCGATACGCTCCGCCCGTGACTGCGTGCTGCAGGTCAAGTCGACGCTGGCCCCGACCTCGCCGGGGATGCTGTTCGATCGGGCCCCGGAAACGACCCTCCACGAGCTTTACTATTACTTCCGGCAGGTGCGGCCGATGACGATCGCGAGCGACAGCTTGAGCTCCAGCTCGCTGGACCGGTATCTGTTCTCGCCGGAGGACTGGCGTCCCGTGCTCGTGGCCGAAAGGCGCTATCAACAGTACCGAACGGAAGTGGACGCCTCCGGCGTGTCGCGCCGGGCGTCGCAGCCCTCGCCTTCGCTCATCGGATTCGGCGATGCGCTGTTGTTGCTGCCGGGACCTTACGCCGGCTGTGCGACCGGCAGGGGAGCGGAGTCGTGACGGCTTCCGGACTCGCGGGCCCGCGCTGGTGGGGGGATAGCGGCGCCTCGATGGAAGCCCGACCAGGCGGGTGAAGGCGGCTCCTCATGGATATCGCCGAAGCCGCCGCGCGGGCCTTCGACATCCAGGTCCGTCACCCGTGGGAGATGGCGCGCGTCGACGTCGTACACCGCCTCGTGTCGACGCATGTGCCGCTGGGGGAGGGCGCGATCGTCCTGGACATCGGGTGCGGCGACACCTATGTGGTGGAGCAGCTCGCTGCCCGCCACCCGCGGGTGCGGTTTCAGGCGGTCGACACCGCATTCACTGACGAGGTGATCGACCGGTTGCGGACGAGGGTCCGCGGGCTGAACGTCAGCCTTTTTCCGTCGCTCGAATCCGTGCCCAGGGAAACCTCCGAGGCCTCGCTCGTGTTGTTGATGGATGTCATCGAGCACATTCCCGATGTCCAATCGTTTCTCGATCGCCTCCGCGGCCACTGGTGCGTTGGCCGAGGCACCTGGTTTCTGGTCACGGTGCCGGCCTTTCAGTCGCTCTTCTGCTCGCACGACCGGTTCCTGGGCCACTGCCGGCGCTACTCGATTCGGGAGCTCGCCACGTCACTCGAGCGGGCCGGCCTGCAGGTGGCCGACACCGGATCGTTCTTCTTCAGTCTGCTGCTCGTCCGCGCCGCG
>CAZCEL010000186.1:0-8568 GCA_964497175.1 uncultured Bifidobacteriaceae bacterium | reverse complement strand
GAATCGCGCCGCGCGTACAAGGACTACTTGTAGGAGTTATTTGTGCGCGAATCCTAAGGGAAGTAACCGTGGCGCCATCAGATCGTGGCCTGCACCACGGTCTTCACGCTCCGATGCCGCCCGAGGATCCCGGGAACCAGCCTCTTGCTGAGATAGACCTTCGACTCGGCGTTGTCGGCCGCGTGCCGCTCGTACTTTACGACCTCGAACCGCAGATGATCGAGCGTGCCCCGCATCTCGTAGAACTTGTTCTTGGTCTTGACGACAATTTCGTCGAAGCCCTGCTCGATGGCCCAGAGCTCCTGCTGCTCGGTGAGAGCGCGGAAGTGGCCCTGCCCACGCCAGTCGCGCCTCGTCCCGCCGATCCAGGTATACAGAATGCGCCGGCCGTCGAACTGCACGTGATCGCGGATCCGGCCGACCAGATCGATCAGCTTGGGCTCGGTCTCGTCGAGGCGGATCTCGTGGGCCACTTTGTACGACACAGGCACGACCGAGCCCGCCTCGTCGGCCAGGGAGGCCGTCGCCAGCAGGATCAGGTGTGAGCGTCCCCGCAGGCGGGCCATGATCTCGGCGGCGGTCTTCTTGCGCGGGAACTCGCCGAAAAACTCCTCGATGTACTGGATTTCGAGCGCGCCCTGTTCCAGATCGTACTGGGTGATGTGGTATTCCATCAGGACTGGCGCTGCTCGATTCGGGCCCAGGTGTCGCGCAGTGCCACGATTCGATTGAAGACCAGCGCCGAGGATGTCGCGTCGGGATCGACCGCGAAGTACCCGATGCGCTCGAACTGAAAGCGGTCCATCACGGCTGCCGACGCCAAGCCGGGTTCGGCCTGACAGCGGCGGAGGACCTCGAGCGAAGTCGGATTGAGATAATCCAGAAACGTCTGGCCCGGCCGAACGGCCTCGGGATCCTCCACCGAGAAGAGCCGATCGTAGAGCCGCACCTCCACCGGAATCGCGTGGGCCGCCGACGTCCAGTGCAGCGTTGCCTTGACGCGACGATTGTCGGGCGCGTCGCCCCCCCGCGTGGCCGGGTCGTACACGCACCTCAGCTCGACAATCTCGCCCCGCGCGTCCTTGACCACCTCGGTGCACCTGATGAAGTAGGCACACCGGAGCCGGACCTCGCGTCCGGGCGCGAGCCGGTAGAACTTCTTGGGAGGGTCCTCGCGAAAATCGTCGCGTTCGATGTACAGCTCACGGGAAAACGGCACCGTGCGCGTGCCGGCGGTGCTGTCCTCAGGGTTGTTGATCACGTCAACGTACTCGACCTGCCCCTCCGGGTAGTTCGTAATCACGACCTTGAGTGGCCGCAGCACCACCATGACGCGCGGCGCCCGGCGGTTCAGATCCTCGCGGACGCTGTGCTCGAGCTGCGCGACGTCGATGACGTTCTCCTTCTTTGCCACCCCGATGCGCCCGCAGAACGTTCGGATCGATTCCGGTGTGTAGCCTCGGCGGCGCAATCCGGCAATCGTCGGCATGCGTGGATCGTCCCAGCCCGACACCAGGCCCTGCTGCACGAGCTGCAGCAGCTTCCGCTTGCTCATGACCGTGTAGTTCAGATTCAGCCGCGCGAACTCGATCTGCTGCGGTCGATCGCCCTCGATCAGGTTCTCGACGCACCAGTCGTACAGCGGGCGATGATCCTCGAACTCCAGCGTGCAGAGCGAATGCGTGATGCGCTCGATCGCGTCCGAGAGCGGGTGCGCGTAGTCGTACATCGGGTAGATGCACCACGCGTCGCCAGTGCGATGGTGCGTGGCCCGCCGAATCCGGTAGAGCGTCGGGTCCCGCATGTTGAAATTGGGCGAGGCCATGTCGATCTTCGCGCGGAGCACGTGCGTGCCGTCCTCGAACTCGCCGGCGCGCATCCGGCTGAACAGGTCCAGGTTCTCCTCGACGGACCGGTCGCGGAAGCGGCTGTTGCGTCCCGGCTCGGTCAGCGTTCCCCGATGCTCGCGAATTTCGTCCGCGCTCAGGCTGTCGACGTACGCCTTGCCCTTCCTGATGAGCTCGACGGCGAAACGGTACAGGTCCTCGAAGTAGTCGGAGGCATAGTAGAGCCCGTCCCACTTGAAGCCCAGCCAGGCCACGTCCTCCTTGATGGCGTCGACGTACTCGACGTCCTCCTTCGTCGGGTTCGTATCGTCGAACCGGAGGTTGCACGTGCCGCCCCGCTCGGCGGCGACGCCAAAGTTCAGGCAGATCGACTTGGCATGCCCGATGTGCAGATAGCCGTTCGGCTCGGGCGGAAACCGCGTCGCGACCCGCCCGTGGTTCTTTCCCTCCGCGACGTCTTCATCGACGATGGCGCGGATGAAATCGACTGGAGCCGGTGGGGCTGCCGGCGTGGACTCGTCGGATGGAGGCATATCGACGCGTCATTCTACATCCGGTCAGCGGGTCGATTGGCCAGCTGGTCCAGTTGACCCATGAGCGACGCGCTCGCGGGTGTCCGTTGCGTCGCCGGGCCCGGTGAGAATGCGGCACAAACCGTCACCGACAAGGCCACGCCGGGATGTGCCGGCCCGGGCGCCGTAGGCTACAGCCAGCGTCAACGGACCTGTCGGATCGGTGGCCTACTTCTTCGTGCCCGGTTGGACCGGCTCCGCTTTGAAGCCCGACTTGTAGGTAACGACCTTCGCGATTGCCGCTGGATTCGTCTTCGACGGATCGAACGTCACTTCGGCATTGCCCTTCGCATAGCTGGCCTTGACGTCAGTCACACCGTCGATGCTTCGAGCTGCCATCCGGACCGCGGCTTCGCATCCGGCACACGTCATACCCGCCACCTTGAGCGTGCACACTTGTGTCGCGGGCTTTGAGGGTGTCTGGCCTTCAGCGATTCGCACCAACGTCGTGCCGAACATCACGGCGATCACGGCAAGAGCGCCCACTGTCTTCATACGTGCCTCCATCCTGACTAGATAAACCATCCGATGTAGTACGGAAACGCGATCACGATCGCCGCCGAGGCAGCGACGATCCATGCCAACACCTTCGCTGTTCGTCTCGAGCGAGGCGTGCAGGCCTCGTCCTCACAGGTCTCTGCCTGATTGGGACGATATGCGCCGTAGAACGCCGCGCCCACGAGCAGAACGGTGAGCGAAATGAACCACGGGCGATAGGGCTCGAGCTGGACGGCCGCCGCGCCGAGGGCGCCCGCACCAAGCAGCGACAACACCACCGGTCCAATGCAGCACGCGGATGCGCCGAGCGCGCCGCCGATCGCGGCGACCGCAAGCTTCACCTGGTCCTCCGCAGGTCTTCAACGACCGGGCACTCCGCTTCCGGTGATTCGGCGAGGGTGCGATTGCACTGCGCCAGGTAGCCCTCGAGCGATCGCCGAAACTCCTGCAGCTGCATGAGGCGCGTGTCGAGGTCGGCCAGCTTGCCCTGGAGCAGCCGCTGTACTCGGCGGCATCGACCCACAGCGCCGCGTTCGTCCACCTGCAGCAGCTCTCGAATCTCTGCGAGCGTCAATCCATGCAGTTGAGCCTGCTTGATGAAGCGCAGTCGCTCGATCGTCTCGCCCGTGTAGACGCGGTATCCGCCGGTCGTGCGGCGTACAGGCGAAATCACCCGCAGCCGCTCGTAATAGCGCAAGGCATCCGGCGTCATTCCAGTCCGAGCGGCGAGTTCACCAATCGTGAACGTGGCCTCAGGGGGCATCGGACGCTCCCCTGACCGCACCTGCGGACGTGCGAGGCGGAAGCCTGGACTCCACCCACCTGACGGCCGCCATCACATCCGCCAGACAGCACGCGCCACGCGGATTGCGAACCTCGCACGCGCATCGTCCTGCGGTGATGTGCTCGCGAATACGCTGCACGGCCAAGGACCGGCCCGTCAGTTGGACTTCAGCGCTGATTGACGCCTCAGACTCGCCGAAGCAGTAACAGACGAGTCGGATGCCCGGCGGCAGCTTCTGCCAGACCGGCACGCGAACATCAGCGGTGCTGAAGCGCGATTCGTGGTTGGCGAAATACACCACATCGCAGCGGGGGTCCGCGCAGAACCGATAATCGGCTGGCTCGAAGCGTGCGAGCGCCTGTTCCGTAAGGAGCGCTTTCACCGTCAGGTGCTCGACTGACAGTCCAACCGATCCGCTCCGAGGGCACCGTCGTGTGCTTGACTCGAGACCATTTCCCGCGCAGCAATTCGCCACGTGCACAGTATCGCCCCTGGAGCGCACTCCAGAGTCAAGCGGGAGATCTGGTCCTCTGGTCAGACGACCCAACGGGCAGATTCAGTAGGCAACCAGCAGCCGCGCCGCCCGCTCGACCTGCGCCTCGCTCGGCAGAACGAACTCCTCGAGCGGCGGCGAGTACGGCACGGGCGTGTCGAGCGCCCCGGCGATGCGGACCGGCGCGTCGAGCCATTCGAAAGCCTCCTCCTGGATGATTGCCGCGAGGCTTTCGCCCACGCTCCCCGTGCGCGAATCCTCGTGCACGATCAGCACGCGGTGGCAGCGACGCGCGATGGCCAGGAGTGCCGTGCGGTCGAGCGGCGACAGGCTCCGCAAATCGAGGACGCTTGCGGCAATGCCGTCCCGACCGAGCGTGTCGGCGACGCGCACCGCGATGTGCACGTAGGCGCCGTAGGAGATGATCGCAAGGTCGTCTCCCTGGCGGCGGAGCGCGGCACGCCCGATCGGCAGCGGTGCCGGCGCCTGGTCGCCCAGCGCCTGCTTGATCCGCGGGTCGCGGTACAGGGCGATGTGCTCGTAGAACAGCACCGGGTCCGGATCCGCGACGGCGGCCGCCAGCAGCGCCCGGGCGTCGGCAGGCGTCGACGGCACGACGATCTTGAGACCGGGCGTCCGATAGAACCACGCCTCGGTGTTCTGTGAGTGGTAGGGCCCCGCGTGCCGAAGGCCGCCGAATGGCATGCGCACGACCATCGGGACATCGGCGCCCCAGCGATAGCGAGTCTTGGCTGCGTTGTTGACCAGCTGGTTGAAGCCGGTCGCCACGAAGTCGTTGAACTGCATCTCGCCGATCGGCCGCTGGCCGGCCAGGGCTGCGCCCACGCAGACACCCAGCACCCCGCCTTCAGCGATTGGCGAGTTGATGATCCGGTCACCGAACCGGGCGAGCAAGGGGCGCAGGAGCAGAAAGGCGTTGCCATAGCGGCCGCCGACGTCCTCCCCGTACACAAATACGCGCGGATCGGCCGCGAGCGCGTCGCCGATGCCGAGCGTAATCGCTTCGAGAAACGTGCGCCCCCTGGGGTCGAAGGGCGGCCCGGGTTCGACGAGGAGTGGCGCCTCGATCTCCCCCGACGAGGGCACCCGCCTGCCCAGGCGCACGTCCGGATCCAGGACCTCCGTGTGCGCCCGCGGCGGCTCTCCCGCCAACACGCCCACGCCCGCGCTCCGCGGTTCGGGCCACGGCGCCTCGATGATCGCGCGAGCCTCATGCTCGACGATCTCCTCGGCTTCCGAGCGGAAGCGGTCCAGATCGCCGCGGCCGATCACGCCGGCGTCCTCGAGGCGCGCCGTATAGATCGCAATCGGGTCCCGGCGCGACCAGTACGCGAACAGCTCCCGGTCCGCGTAGCCGGACTCGGCGAGCGGCGGGTACTCCCACGACGGCAGTGGATCCTTGCCCAGATAGAGCATGTCGTCGTGATGCGCATGGCCGCAGATGCGAAGGGCAACCAGCTCGATGAGCGTCGGCCCCAGTCCGGCCCGGGCCCGTTCGGCCGCCCACGCAAAGGCGGCGGCGATGGCGTCGGGGTCCGTGCCGTCGATCGTGATGCCAGGCACCCCATAGCCCGCCGCCTTGTCGGCGAACACCCTGGCCGCCGACTGGTCCGACACGGGCGTCGATAGCGCTGTCTGATTGTTCTGGACGCAGAAGATGGCGGGAAGGCGGCGCACGGCACACAGGTTGATCGCCTCGTGCCACTCGCCGAGCGACGATCCCCCGTCGCCGATGAACGACACGGCGACCCGATCCGATCCTTCACGCCAGAACCCCATCGCCATGCCGGCCATCGTCAGCGTGCCGATCGCCAGCGGGGCGGTGGGAGGGAAGATGCCCCAGAGGAAATCGCCGAGATTCAGATCCTTGCCGCCGAGCGGCGGCCCCGCTTTCGCCATCTGCGCGTTCAGCACCATGCGCACGGTTGCAGCGTCGTGCCGCATGGCGATGACCGCGCCAAGGTCCCTGATGAGCGGCGCGATGACGTCGCCGCGCCAGACGCCGTCGGCACCGCGATACGAGGGTCCGCGGCGAAGGCGAATGGCGGACGCGTAGATGGCTTCCTGCCCGAGCGACCTGAAGCCCTTGCCCTGAAACGCCGTCTTCCCGTAGCGGACTTCGCCGCTGTTGAAGAACGCCTTCAGCCGATTGTCGGTCGCCCTGGTGAGCACCATGCCGCGCAGAATCTCGCGCCGTTCGTCGGCGGTCAGCGATGCCTCGATAGCGGCTCGGTGCAGAAATCCATCGCACAGATCGACGAGCTCTCTGCGCGCCTGGTCCAGCCGCGCAGCCGCGCTCACGCGCGGCGTCGTCTCGGAGAGACCCTCGGGCGGTGTCCAGCCCGCAAGGAGACGCGCGAGCTCCCGGCCGAACGCGGGCCGGAACGCCTCGATACCCCGCGAATCTTCAGGGATCGGACCGCCGCGCGTCGTCGCCTCTACAGCCGACACCACGTCCGCGAGCGCAAACGGACACCGTTCGGCGACGAACGCGCCGAGCCGGCTGGCAATCCCGGTCAGGCTCTGCAGCCCTGTGGACGGCGTCATGCCTGTTGAAGGTATGGTAACTCAGCCATTTCGACTGCTATGGTGTAGGACGATGCCTCACCGGACGCTCATCGGCACCAAAGCCCTCGCGGCGGAACTGGCCGATCCGCTCCTGGTCGTCGTCGACTGCAGCTTCAGGCTCGACGATCCGGCGTGGGGACGGAGCCAGCACGCGAAGGCGCACATTCCGGGCGCGGTGTACGCGCACCTGGACGAGGATCTGTCCGGCGCGAAGACCGGCGCCAACGGACGCCATCCGCTGCCGTCTCCGTCGGCGCTGGCGGAGACCTTCGGCAGGCTGGGTATCGACGCCGGCAGGCAGGTCGTCGCCTACGATCAGGACACCGGCGCCTGGGCCAGCCGTCTCTGGTGGATGCTCCGGTGGCTCGGCCACGACGGGGTGGCCGTCCTCGACGGCGGCTTCGCCAGGTGGACGGCGGAGGGACGTCCGACGAGTTCGGTGATCGAATCGCGTCGCGCCCGGACGTTTGTCGCGCGGCCGCGCGAGGCGATGATCGCCGACGCCGGACAGATCGCCGCCACGCTCGCGACGCCCACGTGGCGCCTCGTCGACGCCCGGACACCGGAACGATATCGGGGCGAAGTCGAGCCGATCGATCGCCGTGCCGGCCACGTCCCCGGGGCGGTGAACCACCCTTACCGGGACAACCTCGACGAGCACGGCGTCTTTCTGCCAGTCGAGGCCCTACGCCGTCGCCTCCAAGAGGCCCTGGGCGGCACTGAGCCTGAACGGGTGATCTGCTACTGCGGGTCGGGTGTGACCGCGTGCCACAACCTGCTGGCCATGGAACATGCCGGGCTCTCCGGCGCGAAGCTCTATCCGGGTTCCTGGAGCGAGTGGTCGTCGGATCCCGCCCGCCCGATCGCCTGAGTTCCTCATAAAGAGCGCCTGTGGCAAGACCAACGACAACCGGTCATGGAACCGTCCGTAGCGGAGTCCAAGACTTGCGCGACACAGGAGGAATCTTGCGAGACCATCCCACCGCGTCCGAACCGGCGATTGGCGCCCGCGGGCTATCCTCGGAATTCCGTGCTTATGACGCCGGCGCCAATTGCGAGGTCGAACCCGCACGCGTCCGTGCAACCCGCCACACTCATGGCCGTTGATCGAACGGACGATGACAGTAGAATGGCCACACGCGAAGGCGTCGTCGGGGTGGGCATGAGCCCGAGTGCAGGCGGGAGCCAGGAAATGGCGCCGTCCCCTCATACAACGTTATGCCTCTGAACGAACGACGAATTCAGATCGGAACTCGGATCGGCCTGTGGTGACAAGACGCTACGGTGGTGGAATGCCGAGGTCCTTGCAGATCTTCTTGGCCAGGTCGTCGTTGATTTCGGTGTGCCGTGGAACCGTCGATGTCCGGCCGGAGGGACTGGCGAAAATGGAGTGGTTGCCACCTTCGCGGAGCAAGCGACAACCATGCTGTTCAAGGTGGCGCACCAGCGCGCGCCGTTTCACGCACTGACCTTCAAGGGCTCGCGGATCACCGGTCCTCTGCCGGTCGCTTGCTGAGCCAACTCTCGGTTAGCTTCCAAGACCAATGCGACCGCTTCTTGGAGATTTGCGCGCGCTTCCTCAAGAGTGGCACCTTGCGTGTTGGCGCCAGGCAACTCCTCGACGAACCCGATGTACCCTTCGGGCACCTGGCGAAACACGGCCGTGAACTGTAGGTCCATGGAGCTATGATACGCCCTGACGAATCAGAGGCATAACAAGGCGATGGACCAGACGGCGCGTCGGGCCGCTCTCGCGTCCCTCCCGGCGCTGGTCATCGCCGAACG
>CAZCEL010000185.1:7080-8598 GCA_964497175.1 uncultured Bifidobacteriaceae bacterium | reverse complement strand
ACGGAGGACCGTACTTCCCGCCGGCACATCCCGACAGCTTGTTCTTGCAGGTATCGGTAGCCTGCAGGAGCGCGAGCTGGAACAGCCGCAGCTCCTCGCGCCTCTTCGTCACCTCGGGTGTGAAGGAAGGAATGCGCCCGTCTGGGGGATCGACAATCAGCGATGTGCGCCGGCCCGTGTGCTTGTGCGTCAGGAAGATCGTCGTATTGTAGGCGCCGGCGACGTCCTGTTCGCTCCCACGCGCCTGGCGGCGGTCCTGTGCAAGGACCCCCGCCCGCTGTCTGTCGGCCGCCTCCCGTTCTTCGTCGGTGAGAAACTCCTTGTTGGCGTATTGAGCGGGCCGCTGCAGGGGCGTCTCGTAGTTGTTGGTCCAGATGCCTTGCAGGTCGGGATCGCCCCACAACGTCTTGAGCGCCGGTCCTGCCTGGGTCGGCGCACTCGCCTTGTCAGCGGGTGTCTGACCCGAGACAGGCGGCAGCTTCAGCAACACGGCCACGACCAGTATTGACGCCGTCACGCCGATCGCCTGAAGAATTCGTCGGCTCATTGCACTTGCTCCTGCGGCGCACGCCCGCGCTCACTGTCCACAGATGCCCTGGAACTCATCTCCCAAGAAAATTCCCTTCGTGATTTCGTGCCTTCGTGGCGTAAAGCATCGCCCTTCAGAAAATCGCGAGCGCGTTCACCGGGAAGCCCGTCCCGCCCTGGACCGGCATCGGTGCGACGCTCAGCATGAACTCCCAGCGATTCAGCTTCGCGGCGGTCTCGGCGACCGCTTCGAGATCCTGGTTGTCGAACAGGTTCATGCCGAGTGCCACGATGGCCAGCACATGGACGGGCAAGGCAGCGCCTTCGACCAGGGACGGTGTCACATCGGCCGCCGCATCGCTGCCCAGCATCGCCACGCCGCGCGCCTTGAGCCACGGCGCGATCGACGCATGGAAGCCGGCTGCCTGGCTGGCAATCGCCCAGGGGCCTACCTTGGCGCGTCGTGCCCAACGGCCGGTCCGCAAGAAGATCACATCGCCTGACGAGACCTTGACGCCCGCCTTTTTCTCCCATGCCTCTACGTCTTCCGGAAACACGGGGGTTCCCGGCTCGAGGTACGGCACGCCCTTGAGCCGCGGGATGTCGATCAGGATGCCCCGGGTAACGATGCCGTTCTTGAGACCCTGAATCCCGGCCTTCCCGCAGCCGGCGGCCGTCACGACCGAGTTGGACACGCCGTTGTACATCATCCCCCGGTGGAAGATGTGGCAGAGCGCGTCGAGGTGGCTGTGGGCGTAGCCGTGGTACGAGATGCGAAACGTATCGCTCGTGCCGATCGCGTCGGGTTTGGGCACGGCCACGGTGACTTCGTACGGCTGCGGGTTGTCCTCGGCCTTCTCCTTGAGCGGATTGTGCGCGAGCGACACGGACACGCCGCTCCGGACGAGCGAGGCGGCCTGTTTCCGCTTGGCGTCGGTCAGGAGGTTGGCCGCGCCGAGCTCATCGTCTTTTCCCCAGCGGCCCCAGTTC
>CAZCEL010000185.1:0-7070 GCA_964497175.1 uncultured Bifidobacteriaceae bacterium | reverse complement strand
GCCCTCCTGGCCTTGAGCAGCAGGACCTGTCAACGCTCCCACCAGTACGAGCGCCGCGGCGACCAACGATCCGCCAACGAGGACTTTGCGTGCCACTGTTTCTCCTCCCTCACGAGCACGGTGAACCAGACGCCTGGTTCGACTGATTGTGATATCCGCCCGAGCCACTGGCTGGCACCCCCCGCCGCGACAGCGGTAGACTACCCGATCTCGCGCCCGACTTCCCGTATTTCCCCTGCCGTACTCGGCGGTCGAGTCCCTCCCTTGAAATTGCGCAAGTTGAAGTCACCAAGGGCGCTTGATCGCGGTCGGGGAGTCAGGCAGGATTGCGCGTGCTGGCGTCCGGATTGAGAGACGCCGGCGAAGGTTTCGGCTCGCCTGCGTCGGGCGGGGATGAGACGGCTGGGAGGTGTGAATGTCACCAAGAGCGATTCGTTTCCTGACGCGTGCGCTGGCGCTGGCGTCCGCCCTCGCATGGGCGGGGACACCGCTCTCAGGGCAGTCCGGCGCCAGAAATGGCGAGTGGCGCTACTACGGCGGTGACGCCGGAAGCACCAAGTACTCGGCGCTCGATCAGATCAACAGGGACACCGTCAAGGATCTGCGCATCGCCTGGCGGTGGAAGACGGAGAACTTCGGACCACGGCCGGACTACAACTACGAGGTGACGCCGCTCATGGTCGGCGGCGTCCTCTACGCCACCGCCGGCTCGCGCCGCGACGTCGTCGCCATCGACGGGGCCACCGGCGAGACGCTGTGGATGTTTCGGCACGATGAAGGCGTGCGCGGACAGAAAGCGCCGATTCGGCCGGCCGCCGGACGCGGGGTCGCATTCTGGACCGACGGCCGGGAGGAGCGCATCCTTCATGTGACCCCCGGGTATCACCTGATCGCGCTCGACGCGAAGACCGGCCGAGCCGTGCCCGGCTTCGGCAAGGACGGCGTCATCGATCTCTACGAGGGGCTCGATCGTCCCGTGCCCCAGGACGGCCAGATCGGCTTGAACTCGCCGCCGATCGTCGTCAGGAACGTCGTGGTCGTCGGCGCGGCCCTCCAGGCGTTGGCGCCCTCGAAGGATTTCGTCGCGGGCAACGTCCGCGGCTACGACGTGCGGACCGGCAAGCGGATGTGGACCTTCAACACGATCCCCAAGCCGGGCGAGTTCGGCAACGACACGTGGGAGAAGGATTCCTGGAGCTACACGGGCAACACCGGTGTGTGGGGCCCGATGGCGGCCGACGAAGACCTCGGGTACGTCTACATCCCCGTCGAGACGCCGACCAACGATCTGTACGGCGGACATCGGCCGGGGAATGGCCTCTTCGGCGAGAGCCTCGTGTGTCTCGACGCCACGACCGGCAAGCGCGTCTGGCACTTCCAGCTCATTCATCACGGAATCTGGGACTACGACATCCCGACGGCGCCCAACCTCATCGACATCACCGTGAACGGTCGACGGATCAGGGCCGTGGCCCAGGTGACCAAGCAGGCATTCACCTACGTGTTCGATCGCGTCACGGGGCAGCCCGTGTGGCCGATCGAAGAACGCCCGGTCCCCTCGTCTGATGTGCCGGGCGAGCAGGCGTCGCCGACGCAGCCGTTCCCGACCAGGCCGCCGGCCTTCGATCGGCAGGGGGTCAGCCAGGATGACCTTATCGACTTCACACCCGCCGTGAAAGCGGAGGCCGTCAAGATCGCGTCGCAGTACAAGCTGGGTCCGCTGTACACACCTCCGATCGTGGCCGGCTCTGGCGGGCTGAGGGGCGTCCTGATGCTGCCAACGCTGACCGGCGGCGCCAACTGGCAGGGCGCCGCGGTCGATCCCGAAACGGGCCTGCTCTACGTCGCGTCGGTCACGAGTCCGGGGGTGGGTGCGGTGGTCAAGGATCCGGGGCGGTCGAGCATGGACTACGTCGCCGGCTCGGCTGCAGCCGGTGGGCAGGGCGGCGGTCGGGGCGGAGCGCCACCTGCGGCGAGCGGTGCGCCCGCGACGCCCGCGCCGCCGCAAGGCTGCGGGATGAACGGCCCGCAAGGCCTACCGCTCGTGAAACCTCCATGGGGGCGGATCACCGCGATCGACCTCAACACAGGGACTCTCGCGTGGACGGTTCCCAACGGCGACACTCCCGACTGCGTCAGGAACCATCCGCTGCTGAACGGGGTGAACATCCCGAAGACGGGCAAGCCCGAACGCTCGGGCATCATGGTGACCAGGACGCTGGTCTTTGCCGGCGAAGGGGGAGGGCTGTTCGCCGTGGCGCCATTCGCCGGCGGTCCGATGTTCCGCGCCTACGACAAGAAGACCGGCGACATCGTGTCCGAGTTCACGCTGCCCGGGAATCAAACCGGCATTCCGATGACGTACGTGCTCAACAACAAGCAGTACATCGTCGTGGCGGTCGGCGCCAGGAACCAGCCGGCGGAGCTGGTGGCGTTGGCGCTGCCTTGAGCCTTGCCGACGCCAAAGGCTGAAAGCTGAACGCTGACACTGAGGAGCTGATAGCTGAACGCTGAAAGCTGAAAGCTGAAAGCTACTGCTGCAGCGCGAACGCGACGAGGGTACTCCCCGAGGCGATAAGCACGTACTGACGGCCGTCGAGCAGATAGGTCATCGCCGCCGCACCCCAGATAGGCGCGCCGGTTGGATAGTGCCAGAGAGGTTTGCCACTCACGGCGTCGAACGCCGAGAAGTTGCCCTCGTGGTCTCCGGCGAACACCACGCCGGACGAGGTCGACATCACGCCGGCCAGCGTCGGTGTCGGATAGCGGAACTCCCACTTGGGCTCACCCGTTGTCGGATCAATCGCCCGCAACGCTCCGTAGGCGCGGTCCTGCATCCGGCGAAGGCCGCCGCTCGTCGACGAGGATCCCGGTCGAATGTCTTGCTTCACGGGGAAGTACGCCGCGCACGTCTCGCGCGCCGTGACGAAGAAGAGCCGCCGGGCCGGATCGTAGGAAGGCGGCATGAAGTTGGTCCCGCCGTGCATATCGGGAATGCACTCCTTGGCGCCGGTCTCGTTGAGCACGATGGGACGGCCATTGGCGTCGACCTCCCGCGCCCATTTCGTGTCGGTGAACGGCCTTGCCAGGAGCAGCTTGCCCGTGACGCGGTCGAGCACGTAGAAGAACCCGTTGCGATTGGCCACCATCACGACCTTGCGCGGCTGACCGCCGATCGTCAGGTCGGCCAGCACAGGAACATGATTCGCGTCCCAGTCGTGCGTGTCGTGCGGCGTAAACTGGAAGTGCCACTTCAGCCTGCCCGTGTCGGGGTCGAGCGCCACGAGTGCACACGTATAGAGATTGTCGCCCCGCCGATCGTCCCCGTTGTAGTCGGGGTTGGGGTTGCCCGTGCCCCAATAGATCAGGTTCAGCTCGGGATCGTAGCTCCCGGTCATCCACGCGCCGCCTCCTCCGCGAGCCATGACCTCGGTGTCCGGCCAGGTGTCGCTCCCCGGTTCGCCCGGCGCCGGCACCGTGTAGAAGCGCCACACCCGCTTCCCGCTCTGCGGCTCGTACGCATCGATGAACCCGCGCGTCGGGTATTCGCCACCGGAGATTCCGACAATGACCTTGTCCTTGACGACGAGCGGCGCCAGCGTCGCCGCGTACCCGACTGTGTAATCCGCCAGCACCACGTCCCAGTCGACCTTGCCGGTTCTCCTGTCCATGGCGAGGAGGTGCGCGTCGAGCGTCACCATGAACAGCCGATCGCCAAGCACGCCGAAGCCGCGATTGACCGGCGCCGAGGCGCCATAGGTCAGCTTCGGGGGCAGCTCCCGCCGGTACCGCCAGAACGGCCGTCCCGTCCGCGCGTCGAGCGCCCAGGCATAGTTGTTCGAGCCGGTGACGTAGAGCACGCCGTCGAGCGCGATCGGCGTCGCCTCGAAGCCCCGGTTGAGCGCCACCGTCTCGGCCTGGAACGTCCACTGTGCCGCGAGACGACCGACGTTGCCCGGCGTGATTTGTGTGAGCGGACTATGACGCTGACCGCTGTAGTCGCCCGAGTAGGTCAACCAGCGCGCGGGGTCCTTGAGTCCTCCAAGCAGGTCTTCCGCGGTCACCGTCGAGGAGGTTGCCTGCTGCGCCGCGACGACCGCGGCGGCCGCCGTCATGAGCAGACCCGATGCAATGCACCGACCCGTTGCGCGCATACAACCTCCCTCAGGGACGGCCTGCACCGGCGGCACGGAGCGTTCCAAGGAACCGAAGCACGTCGTCGAGATCGCGATCGTTCAAGAGCCCGGCGCCGAAGTCCGGCATCAGGGAACCTCTGTCGCCGATCACCTCGCGCAAGCCCGCCTTCGCGTATCCCTGAAGCTGCTCCCGAGTGTCCATGATGCGAATCGAGAACGCGTCCTCGCTTTTCTTTGCCCCGCGGATCCGCCGTCCCTCCGACGTCACAAGCGTCACGGACTGATAGCCGGGCGTGATGGACCGGCTCGCGTCGCGGATGGCGGCGACCAGCGCGTCGCGAGGCCGGCTCGATCCAATCTGCGACAGGTCGGGCCCCAGATAGCCGCCGCGTCCGTTCACACGATGACAGCTGCCGCAGCGCAACCAGAAAATCTTCTCGCCGTTCACCTCGTCGCCACTCGTCGAAACGGTCACGGGCACGGTGGCGGCCAAGGTACGCAGATACGCGAGAATCGCCCAGATCTGATCGTCTGAGCTGGAGCTCGACGGCATCGGGGAGCCCGGCACCCCTCGGCGGATCGTCTGGAAGAGCCGCTGATCGCTCGCACCCGACGCCCACAGCGTGGTCAGATCGGGACCCAGCACACCTTTCGCGTCGATCCCATGACAGTCCGAGCACCCGGACTGAAACAGGGAGATCCCGGTACGAATGGCAGTGACATCACCCTCGCGCGGGTTCCTGACCGGATCTTGAGCCAGCGCCAGACCCGCCGGAAAGACAGCCGACAGCACAAGAGCCGGACCGCACAGGCGCGTAAGCGGGGTGCGCTGCACTGCATCGCGGATGTTAAGCCGCTGGTCGGTCAGTGTAAAGGCGAGCCTGCACGCCAACGAGGCGGTGTGGTCAGGCCGTGTCGTCGTCCTCGGGCAGCGGAAAGTCGAGCGCCTTGAGACCCAGCCGATACTTCGAGACACGCTGGATCTCCAGGCCGAACTCCTCGGCCAGCCGTTTGAAGACCGCGGGCATCTCGACGCGATACTTCACCTCGATGATGCACTTGTCTTCGATGAGCGGGAAGCCGGTTCCTGGCAGGAAGGCGCGATCGGGCAGCGGCAGGACCCGCAGGTTCGTGTCGATCGTGATCCGGACCGGTCCGGTGCCGGAGGTTCCCACGCGGGCGACGCGATCGTAGGACATCTGGATCCACGGTCGAAGACCACGAAGGAGGATGCGCCGGTGGAACCAGTAGCCTTGCCACGTCCGGTCGGGGCGGTCGCCCGCCAGACGATCGAGATCGGCGACTGGCACGGTGGTGCGCCGCTTGGCCAGCAGGCGTTCCGTGCGGAACTTGCGCTCGAGAAAGATGATCTCGGAGAGGCCGTACCGCCGAATCCGGTACTTGCTGCGGCCGTAGGACTGCCGCCGCCGAAACACGTCGTAGTTCGGCGTCTCGAAGTAGAGACTGGACGTCGCGTACTCGTCGGCGTGGATGCCGGCCCCGTGGCCGTCGGGCCCGAGATTCGCGCGAGACCACGCGACGATGCGGGGCCGCAGCTCGGCCGGCACGAGGAATTTCGCCTCTCTGGCCCAGTCCCGCGTCTCTCTGGAGTCCATGAACGCTCCTTATCTCGCAGCAGAAAGCGGCACGAGACCGTCTCCATTCGACCGCGGGGCAGTCACCCGGTCGCCGGGAGCGTCTCGGTGCCCAGATTGTGCCACCGAGTGTGGCCTCAACCAAGCCGACAGTAGCACCTGCGGTGCTACACTTCCCTGGGTGCTTCGTGGGCTCGATCGCGCGGTGATGACGGGCCCCGGAGACGACAACGGGACGAGAGAGCGACCAACGGGTGAAGATTCAGGGAGGTTCGCGTGACCGGACACTCCGCTCGCTTCGTCGCGCCGTTGCTGGCCGGCATGCTGGCGCTCGGCCACGCCCAGCAGGAACCCTCCATTGGTGTACCTGTGCCGCCGCTCGGCGCGGGCCCCTGGGTGTTCGACACCGCCGAGCACCACAAGATTCGCGTCAGCGTGGTCACCAAGGGACTGGTGCACCCGTGGGCGATCGCCTTCATGCCCGACGGAGGCATGCTCGTCACCGAGCGGCCCGGCCGGCTTCGCGTCGTTCGCCGCGGGGCGCTCGATCCGCAGGCCATCACGGGGGTGCCGCAGGTCAGGACGGACGGCAACGGCGGTCTCATGGACGTCGCCCTCCATCCGCGGTTCACCGAGAACCGTCTCGTGTACCTCACCTACACCAAGCCCGTCGGCAACGGCCGAGGCGCTCCCGTGCTGGCGCGCGGCCGGCTCGACGGCAGTGCCCTGACCGAGGTCCGTGACATCCTTGTCACCGAAGCGTTCGCCGGCAATTCCGGGCTCAACGGGCGCGTCGTCTTCGGACGGGACGGCATGGTCTACATGTCCACCGGCGGGAACACCGGGAAGGAATCGCAGGATCCGGCCAGCCTCCGCGGCAAGATTCTACGGCTCAACGACGACGGTTCTGCTCCGCGGGACAACCCGTTCGTGGGCCGGGCCGGGTATCGCCCCGAGATCTACACGATGGGCCATCGCAACCCGCTCGGCCTCATCGTCCATCCCGTGACCGGCGCGATCTGGAATCACGAGAACGGTCCCAACGGCGGGGACGAGATCAACATCATCGAGCGCGGCCGCAATTACGGCTGGCCCGACGTGAGCTTCGGACGCAACTACCCGGGTGCGCCCATCTCGCAGCACCCGACGCGCGAGGGCATGGAGTCGCCGCTTGTCGTCTGGCTGCCGGCGATCGCGGTGGCCGGCATGACGGTGTACACCGGTGACCGCTTCCCTGCCTGGAAGGGCAACGTCTTTGTCGGATCCCTGCGCCAGGGTGGCATCCCGGGCACGGGCCACCTGCAGCGCATCGTGTTGAACGCCAGGACGGAGGAGCTGC
>CAZCEL010000184.1:0-8612 GCA_964497175.1 uncultured Bifidobacteriaceae bacterium | reverse complement strand
CCATCAAGCAGTTCAACACCCCGCTGCCGGCTGAGACGCTGCAGTCCGTCCGCGATACGCACCTGGCCATCAAGGGGCCGATCACGACCCCGATCGGGACCGGCTTCCGGTCGGTCAATGTGGCGCTGCGCAAGGAGCTGAACCTGTTCGCCTGTGTGCGGCCGTGCCGGACGTACGCCGGGGTGCGATCCCCGTTCCAGCAGGTCGACCTCCTCATCGTCCGGGAGAACACCGAGGATCTCTACGCCGGCATCGAGTTCCCGGCCGGAGACCCCAAGACCACTCAACTGATCAGCCAGTTCCAGGAATGGACGAAGCAGCCGATCCAGCCGGACGCGGCCATCAGCATCAAGCCCATCTCCGCCTCGGCGACGGCGCGCATCGTGACCTTCGCGTTCGAGTACGCCCTGGCCCAGGGCCGCAAGAAGGTGACAGCGGTCCACAAGGCGAATATCATGAAGTACACCGACGGGACGTTCATGGCGACCGCCCGCGAAGTCGCCGCGCGCTATGCGGGGCGCGTCGCGTTCGAGGACCGGCTCGTGGACGCCACCTGCATGCAGCTCGTCCTGCGGCCGCAGGAATTCGACGTGCTGGTGCTGCCGAACCTGTACGGCGATATCGTGTCGGACCTGTGCGCCGGCCTCGTCGGCGGGCTTGGCGTGGTCGGCGCCGCGAACCTCGGGAGCGAATGCGCCGTGTTCGAAGCCGTGCACGGCAGCGCGCCGGACATTGCCGGGCAGGGTGTCGCCAACCCAACGGCCCTGCTGCTGTCCTCGGTGCTGATGCTCCGGCACATCGGCGAGCGGCCGGCCGCGAGCCGCGTGATGGCAGCGCTCGGGCAGGTCCTGTCGGAAGGTCGCGTGCGGACCCGCGATCTCGGGGGCACGGCCTCGACGAGCGCGTTCACCGACGCCCTGTGCCGGGCTCTCCCCGTGCTATAGTCCGCTCATCCATGCTGGATGACGTCGCCCAGGCCGTTCTGGCCCGTGCAGAAGTCGTCAAGTATCTTCGAGGCGAGTACGGGGCGAGCAGCGAGGAGGCCCGCACCCGCGTATGTTCGTATCTCGAGGAACTGCAAACCAAGCAGCGGTATCCGTTCTACCGCGCCCTGCAGCATCCGCTGTATCCCATCCTCAGGAAGATCGAGCGCAAGCACGAACAGGTCCATCATGTGGCCGCCGCAGTTGCCGACCACCGGGTCGTGTACGCCTCGAACCACAAGAGTCACATCGACTACCTGGTCGAACCGCTGGTTCTCGACGACAACGGGATTCGTCCTCCGCTCATTGCGGCCGGCATCAACCTGTTTGGCGGTCCGCTGGGACTCATCCATCGGCACGTGACCGGCGCGATTCCGATTCGGCGCAACATCAAGGATCCCGGATATCTCATCACGCTGAAGGCGTATGTCGCCGAGATCCTCAAGAAGCATGACCTGTTCCTGTATCCGGAGGGCGGCCGAAGCTACAGTGGCGAGCTGAAACCGATCAAGACCGGGCTCATCCACGCCGCGCTGACCGCCGAATTCCCCGATCTCCTCATCCTGCCCGTGGCCATCGCCTATGACCTGGTGCTCGAGGATCACGTGCTCGCACGCCAGCGCATCAAGAGAGGGCAGCGGCCGTTCACGCGCGAGCTGGCCGAAATGGTGCGGTACGCCGTTGGCTACCGCTCACGCGCCTTCGTCACCTTCGGCCCGCCGATTTCGGCATCGACGTGCGATCCGCACTCGCGCACGGATGTGCTCGATCTGGCGCATCTGATCCGGTCTCGAATCGGGGCGCAGTACAAGGTGCTTTCGACCGCTGTCTTCGCGGCGGCCATGAGACCCTCGATCAGCCGAGCCGACCTGGAGGGCCGCATCGATCAGCTGATCGAAGAGCTGGTCGCCAAGCGGGCCAACCTCGGCGTCGCCAGCGGGCGCCAGGCCGTCGAGGAAGCCGCGGAACCGCTCGAGACGCGTGGCATCATCGTGTTCGAGCAGGGCCGATTCCGTGTTCGCGACCGGAGCGTGCTGCGGTACTACGGCCGCACCATCGAGCACCTGCTCGCGACCAGGGGGCGGCCGCATTAGCGCGGCTTCCAGTTGCGTCTGGCGAAGAACACGTTGGCGGACCGGCCTCGCGGATCCAGCTGACGCCGGATCCCACGTTTCTCTGATGTTCGACACCGCAGCCAAGACCGCGTTTCATCTGCTCGCACGGAGCACGCTGCTCGGACACGTGGCGGCGCGCTACGGCATGCGCCGGCCGACCAGCTTCGCTCGCCGGTTCATCGCCGGCGAGACCGTGGAGGAGGCGGTCGCCGCGGCCCGCAGCGTCGAGGCGCTGGGGTTGATGCAGACGCTCGACTACCTCGGGGAGAGCGTCGGCACGCTCGAAGAGGCGGACGGGGCCACGCGCGACTATCTCCGGGTCATCGACGTGGTGACTCGGGCCGACATCGGCCGGAACCTGTCGCTGAAGCTCACACAGCTGGGCCTCGACGTGGACCGCGCGACGGCCGTGGACAATCTTCGTCGAATTCTCGAGCGCGCGGAGGGGTTCTTCGTCCGCATCGACATGGAGAGCTCGCGCTACACGGCCGCCACCCTGGAGATCTTCGAGCTGCTCTGGCATCACGAGTACCGCAACATGGGCGTCGTGCTCCAGGCGGACCTGCATCGGACCGAACAGGACGTGGAGCGCATCACCGCGCTCGGGGCACGGATTCGCCTCGTCAAGGGTGCGTACAAGGAGCCGAAAGCGGTCGCCTATCAGAAAAAGGCGGACGTCGACCGGGCGTTTGCTCGACTGATGCAGAAACTGCTGGCCGCGGGCAACTATCCGGCGATTGCCACGCACGACCCCTTCATGATCGACCTGGCCCGCCAGTATGCAACAGAGAGGAACATCGCCAGCGACCGCTTCGAGTTTCAGATGCTGTACGGCATCCGTCGCGACCTGCAGGCCGCCCTGGTCGCGCAGGGGTACAGGGTGCGCGTGTACATTCCCTTCGGCCGCCAGTGGTTCCCGTACTTCATGCGCCGGCTGGGCGAGCGGCCTGCGAACATCGCCTTTGTCCTTCGCGGAATTCTCGGCGAGAGCGGGTGAGGCGCCTTGACCGTGGACGCCATGACCGGCGCGTCAGCCTCGCCGCTCGACCGCGCCAGGACGGTCGCCGAAGCCGTGCGCGGCGCCGGCGGCCGCGCTCTCGTCGTCGGCGGTTGGGTCCGGGATCGCCTGCTCGGGTGCGACTCCAAGGACATCGACATCGAGGTCTTCGGCCTTCCGGGCGATCGCCTCAGAGCGCTCCTCCAGCACTGTGGCCCGGTGGAGACGGTCGGCGAAAGCTTCCAGGTTTACAAAGTCCTCGGGATGGACGTGTCGCTTCCCCGGCGTGAATCCAAGGCCCGTCGCGGCCATCGCGGATTTGATATCACGGGCGATCCGGCGATGTCGGTCGAGGAGGCCGCACGGCGCCGCGACTTCACGATCAACGCGATTGCCTGGGATCCGCTGACGGGCGACTATCTCGATCCGTTCCGGGGCCGTGAGGATCTCGTGCGCCGCCGCCTGCGCGCCGTCGATCCGCGCACGTTCCCCGACGACAGCCTTCGGGTCCTGCGGGCCGTGCAGTTCGCCGCCCGGTTCGACCTGACGCTCGACGAACCGACGCGCGTGCTGTGCCGGAGCATTCCTCTCGACGATCTGCCCGCCGAAAGGGTGTGGGGGGAGTTCGAGAAGCTCCTGTTCGCCTACCGGCCTTCCGTCGGCCTGACGCTCGCCATGGACCTCGATGTCGTGAAGGCGCTCTTTCCGGAACTGCACGCCCTGGTCGGGTGCCCGCAGGAGCCCGACTGGCACCCCGAAGGCGACGTGTGGGTGCACACGCTGCAGGTGGTCGACGAAACGAGGCTGCGTGTCGACGATCTCTCTCGTCCCGGGCGCATCACGCTCATGCTGGGTGCGGTCTGCCACGATTTCGGGAAGCCCGCGACGACCGCGTTCGCCGACGGCCGGATCCGCTCGATCGATCACGAGGAACAGGGTGTGGCGCCCTCGGCTGCCTTTCTCGACCGGCTGAACGTCCACGCGATCGAGGGATACGACGTTCGGCGCCAGGTGCTGGGACTCGTCGCGCAGCATCTCAAGCCCGGCATGTGGTTCAAGACGCGCGAGGAGGTCGGCGACGGCGCATTCAGGCGGCTCGCCGCCAAGGTCGACCTGGAGCTGCTGGCCCGCCTCGCCAAGGCCGATTGCCTGGGCCGGCGGCCCGGGACGTTCAACTGCGACGCGATGGACTGGTTCCTCGATCGGGCCCGGAGGCTGGGGGTCGAGCATCGGCCGCCTGCGCCGATTCTGCGTGGGCGGGACCTGCTGCCGCTCGGCATTCCACCCGGTCCGCGGATGGGCGCCATCCTGAGGGCGGTCTACGAATGGCAGATGGACGGACGGGTGACAACGCTCGACGAAGCCCTTGCGGCCGCGCGATCGCTTCTCTGACGCGCACGGCTCGGACCAACCGGAATCAGGAGCTCCTGCAGCGTCGCCCCCTCAACGCACGTCGTGTCCCGAGGGAACCGCTGCCGGCGTGCCGTCGGCGTTCCGCACCTCCAACGGACCGAGATTGAGCTTCTGCAGCCCGCCCGCAATCCGTGTGCGATCCCCCACGGCAATCACGATGAGCTTGTCCGGCACGATGTACTTTTCGGCGACCCTCCGCACATCCGCCGCCGTGACGGTGGACACGCGTCCGGGCAGCTTCGTGTAGTAGTCAAGGCCCAGATCGTAGATGAAGAGGCTCGCCGTGCTCGTCGTCACGCGTGAGCTGGTCTCGAAATCGGCCGGTAGCGATCTGACGAGCGAGTCCTTCGCGAGGCTCAGCTCGTCTGGTGTGAGCTCGGTGTCGCGCATGCGGCGGAGCTCTTTCATGACCTCCGACACGGCCGGGCCGGTCACGTCGGTGCGGACACCCGACGAGACCACGAAGGGGCCCTCCGATCGGCGGAACACGAACTGCGAGTTCGCGCCGTACGTGTATCCGTGCTGCTCGCGGAGATTCAGGTTGATCCGGCTCGAGAAGAGCCCGCCCAGCGATTCGTTCATGACGAGGAGCGGCTCGTAATCGGGCGTCGATCGCGACACGCCGATGGCGGCGACCCGCAGCTGCGTCTGCGGTGCACCCGGCCTGTCCACGAGCACGACTCTGGCCGTGGTTGTCTGCGGCGGCGGGAGCGATGATGAGGCGCCCGTTGGCCCTTTCGGCCAGTCCCCAAACGTCCGTTCGACCAGCGGCCGCAGCTCGGCCAGCGTGATGCGCCCCGACACGACGAGCGCAGCGTTGTTCGGGACGAAATGAGTCGACCAGAATGTGTGCAGGTCGTCGCGCGTGATCGCCTTGTTCGAGCCTTCCGGCCCCAGCTCGGTGTTCCCGTACGGATGCTGTCGTCCGTAGAGCGCCGCCGCCATGACCGCACCGGCCGCCGCGCTGGCGTTCTCACGCTGCTGCACGAGGCTCGCGAGCCGGCTCGCCCGCTGCCGCTCGATCTCCTCTGGCGGGAAGCTCGGTCGTCTGGCGACGTCGGCGGCGAGCGCCAGCATGTCCGGAAACGTCCTCGTCAGCGAGCTTGCTGTGACCTGCGACCAGTCCATCGTCGAGCTGGTACCGAGGGTGCCGCCAAGCTGCGCCACCTCGTCCGCGATCTGCAATGCCGACCTCGACGAGGTCCCTTCGTCGAGCATGGCGGCCGTGAAGTTGGCCAGGCCCGGTCGGTCGGCCGGGTTGGCGCCGCTTCCCGCCCGGATGACGAGGCTCGCGGCCACGATCGGCAGCCCCGGACGATCGCTGAGGAACACCGTCAGGCCATTGGGAAGCTGGAACGACACTGGCACCGGCACCTGCAGCGGTCGCACAGCATCAGCCTTGGGCTGATCGTTGCGCCAGGGCTCGTCAGGATTGACCGACTCGGCGCCGGCTCCCGCAGCCGTCGCAGCTGTCTTCGGGGTCGGTACCGCAGGGGCAAGCTCAGGGGATCCGGGGACCCCGTGGACGACAACGCGCGCGTTCCGGGAGAGTTGTTGCTGCGTGAACGCCTTGACCGTGTCCGGCGTGACACCGCGATACCGCTCGATGTCCTTCGCGAGAAAGCCGGGATCGCCAAGGTAGTGGTTGTACTGGTTGAGCCGATCTGCCACCCCGCCGAACCCGCCGAGCGTTTCGAGGCCCTGCACTATTCGCGTCTCGATGACATTGCGGGCGCGATCCACTTCGGAGGGTTCGGGGCCGGCCTGCCGGAAACGGTCGAGCTCCTCGTCGATGGCTTTCTCCAGCTCCTCGACCGTGTGGCCTGGACGGGCCGTCACTTCGATGTTGAACGCCGACCCGAGCGTCAGCGAGTACTGCTGGACGCTGACCGCCTGCGCGATCTGCTGCTCGTAGACCAGCTTCTTGTACAGGCGGCTCGACCGTCCGCCCCCGAGCACGGCCGCGGCGATGTCGGCGTCCGCATCCCCCGGCTTGTAGATGGGCGACGTGATCCAGGCCATGTACACACGCGGCAGCTCGACGCGGTCCCTGACGACCACGCGGCGTTGGGCGGTAATCGGCGGCGTCTCGACCGAGGGCTTCGGCACCCTCTGGCCGCGCTTGAACGTTGCGAAGTACTTCTCGACCAGCTTCTTCGTGGCTTCCTTGTCGATGTCACCGACAATGGCCAGGCTCGCGTTGTTCGGTGCGTAGTACAGCTTGAAGAAGCTCTTCACGTCCTCCAGCTTCGCCGCCTGAATGTCGGCGTGCGATCCGATTACGCTCGCATAGTACGGGTGACCGCGCGGGAAGAGCTGATGGAAGAGCGCCTCTTCCACGATGCCGTACGGCTGGTTCTCGACGCTCTGCCGGCGTTCGTTGCGGACCACGTCCTGCTGGTTGGAGAGATTGGCCTGGTCCACCTGATCCAGCAGATACCCCATGCGGTCGGACTCGAGCCACAGGCCCAGCTCGAGCTGGTTCGACGGCAGCGTCTCGAAATAGTTCGTGCGATCGAAGTCGGTCGTCCCGTTGATGCTGCTGGCGCCCGCGCCTTCCAGCGATCGGAAGTGCAGGTCGCCGGGCACGTGCTTGGAGCCCTGGAACATCATGTGCTCGAACAGGTGGGCGAATCCTGTCCGCCCCGGCTCTTCGTTGGCCGGCCCGACGTGATACCAGAGGTTGACCGCCACGAGCGGCAGGCGGTGATCTTCGGACAGGATCACCTCGAGGCCGTTCGCCAACGTGTATTTCTCGAAGTCGATGACCGGGATGTCAGCGCCAGCCTTCCCTCTGACCCTCTGGTCCGGCGGGCCGCCGCCGCACGCCGCCACCGCGAGAGCGAGCGATACCAGGAGACATGCCTTCAATTCCTCGCCGCCCTCCATTCATCGAGAAGCCGCGCTGCGTTGCCGGAGACCGAGTGGAGGCTGGGGGCCCAGCCGAGCGCGCGCGCCCGAGGACTGCGAACGACCTGATCGAGCGACAGCGCGTCGGCGTAGCTGCCCATCTTGGCGCGCGCTTCGTCGAGCGGCACGTGCCGGACGTCCGGCCGCACCGGCACGTACGGTGCGATTGCGGCGACGATGTCATTGACGCGTTCGTCGCCTTCGTCGTTGGCATGGAACACGCCTGCGGCTTCCTCCCGTACGGCGAGCCTGGCGTAGAGGTCGGCCAGGTCCCGCTCGTAGACCAGCGGCCAATGGTTGTTGCCGTCGCCGACAACACGGATGAGGCCGTTGACGGCGGCCTTGAACAGATCGCCGACCAGTCCCTCGCCGCCGCCGTACACAACCCCGGGTCTCACGACCATCGTGCGCAGTCGATCGGAGCCGGCGCCGAGCACCAGTTGTTCGTGCGCGGCACGCCACGAGGCATACGGAATCGGGTTGGTGGGTGCGTCTTCGCCCACTGGTTCCGGGGTCTGACCGAGCACCCACAGGCCCGACGTGTAGATGATGAAGCGGGCTGGGGCGGCGCTGCCCGCCGTCCGGGGCCGGCGTGCCGCGGCGATCAAGGTGTCAAGCGCCATCCGGTCGATAGACGCGCCCCGCCCGGAGGCCCCGTCATACCCCGTGTGGACGTAGCCGTCCTGCGCCTCCGCCGCCGCCCGATACGAATCCGGCTCGGCGAGCGTGCCAACGACGGGGTGCCCGCCGCGCGCTGCGACCCGCGCCGCCTTCTCGCTGTCGCGCACAAGCGCTGTCACATCGTGCCCGGCCCGCACGAAGGCGTCGAGGACCGCCCTCCCGATGTATCCGGTCGCTCCGGTTAGAAAGATACGCATCGCTCGAGCCGAACCCGGCAGCCATTAACAGCGTTGCTCACGGCTACATCATAATTCACAGGTGCTCCGGGAAACGCTCATCGACTTTTTTCACGACCTCGCCGCGGCCCGCGGCGAGTTTCTGGTTCACGACGATGGATTTCGAACTCGGTCATTTGCCTACGGTGAGGTTGGGCGGGCGGCTCGAGGATTCGCGGCCCGCCTGCACGAGGAAGGCTTCGTCAAGGGCGACAAAGTGGTCTTCTTCAGCGAAAACCGTCCCGAATGGATCGTCGCCTTCTGGGGCTGCCTCCTGTGCGGGGTGATTGTCGTCCCG
>CAZCEL010000183.1:0-8622 GCA_964497175.1 uncultured Bifidobacteriaceae bacterium | reverse complement strand
TACACGCGTAAGATCGTCGGCAGCGTCAGATGTGTATAAGAGACAGCGGCCGAACGCATCGAGCCGTGGGAGCCGAACGTGACGACGCTCGCGGATCCGGCGAGGCTCAAGTGGAGAGATCTCGTCACGCCTGGAACTGATCTGCCGACTGCATGGCCCAAGGAGGAGTTCGAAGAGTACACTCGCGGCATTCAGAAGAGGCGCCGCCAGATCCGGGCGGAGAATCGTCCGGAAGCGGAGATGGACGCGCTGTTCCGGGAGGAGATGGCCCATGACACGGCGCTGCTCGGCACCGGCCCCCATGCGGGCCGCGTAGGCGCGTTCGAGGGCGCCAACTACGAGGCCCGCGGCTACTATCGCCCGCAGGCCGACTGCATCATGTTCACCAGGGACGAGGTCGGGTTCTGCCTCGTCTGCCGCCGCGCCATCGAGATCGTCCTCGATCTGTATGCGAGACGCTGACCCTGTGCCCGGATGAGTTGGGTTAGACTAATCGCCCGCTCGCGTGTGTGCTGCGCGGCCGCGTCGTCGGCGCGAGGCCCGGCGGCGGGCAGGCTGCTTAACGCCGGGGGCCGCCCCGGCTCGAGGCATGATATGAAGGACGACTTCGATGACGGCGTCATGGGACTTCCCGACGAGGAGATAGCCGGCGGATCGGAGCCGGATTTCGAGCCGGCTGGTGATGTCGGCGATCTGGAGATGGAGACGCCGCTGCCCGCCGGCCGCTCCAGCGGAGGCGCGCGGGCGCGCGCCTCGTCGACTCCGCGTACGACGGCGCCTCCACCCAAGCCCGCCGCCAGGGCCGCCCAACGAGCCGCCCAACGAGCCGCCAAACCAGCCGCCAGGAAGGCCGCCAAGAAATCCGGCGGCGCCCGCAGGAAGACCGCTGGCAGGAAGGCCGCAGGAAAGAAGATCAGCGTGCGCAGGGGCGCAGCGCGGAAGGCGGCTGGCAAGAGGATCGCGCGAAAAGCCCGCACGCGCAGATGAGCGATCGCCCCATCGCTCACATGAGCAGCTGACCACATGTTTCTGGAGGTCCTGATGCGCCGCGCGCTACTCGCCAGCGTCGGCCTGACTGTGCTCGGCCTGGTTTCCGTCTCGGCAGCCGACCAGTGGCCGCGCTTCCGCGGCCTGCAGGCCGGCGTGGCCGCCGACGACCCTGTGCTGCCCGACACCTGGAGCGAATCCGAGAACATCGTCTGGAAGGTCGACATTCCTGGCCTCTCCTGGAGTTCGCCCGTTGTCTGGGACGACCACGTCATCATCACTTCCGCCATCAGCGCCGGAAAGGAAGCCGAGCCCGAAAAGGGCCTCTACGACCCCGGTGAGCAGCACGGCAAGACACGATCGACCGCCGAGAACCGGTGGATGGTCTATGACGTCGAGTTCGAGACCGGGAAGATCCGGTGGTCGCGCGAGTTGAGCCGAGGCGTGCCGCCGATCGGGAGGCACATCAAGAACAGCTTCGCGTCGGAGACCGCCGTTACCGACGGCGAGCGGATCTACGTGTACTTCGGCGCCATCGGTCTGGTCGCCGCGCTCGACATGAACGGCACGCGCATCTGGTCCAGCGAGGTGCCGGCGCACGAGACCTACTTCGAGATGGGCACGGCCAGCTCGCCCATCGTCTACAAGGATCGCGTCTACGTCGTTCACGACAACTTCACCAACTCGTTCCTGGCCGCGTTCGACAAGCGCACCGGGAAGCAAGTCTGGAGGGTGAAGCGTGACGCGGAGAACAAGAAGGCGGCCACGTGGTCGACGCCGTTCGTCTGGGAGAACGAGCTGCGGACCGAGCTCGTGGTGACGGCGAGCGGCAAGGCCCGGTCGTACGATCTCGACGGCAGGCTGCTGTGGGAGATCGGGGGCATGACGATCCTCACGGCCCCGTCACCGTTCGCCGGGCACGGGCTCCTGTACTTCGGATCGGGGTATCCGGGCGACTTCCCGCGTCCGGTCTATGCGATTCGGCCGGGCGCGTCCGGCGACATCTCGCTCAAGAAGGACGAGACGAGCAGCCAGTACGTCGCCTGGTTTCAGCCCACGCTCGGCACGTACCAGACGTCCGCCCTCGTCTACGGCGACTACTACTACACGCTGCTCGATCGCGGGTTCCTGCTCTGCCACGATGCGCGAACGGGCAAGCAGGTGTACGGCCGCCAGCGCATCTCGCCCGAAGCGAGCGGCTTCACCTCGTCGCCCTGGGCCTACAACGGCAAGATCTTCCTGCTCAGCGAGGACGGCGACACGTTCGTCGTGCAGGCCGGCCCCGAGTACAAGCTCCTTGGCAAGAACTCGCTGAACGAGATGTCGCTGGCGACGCCCGCGGTCGCCCGCGGCAGCGTCCTCCTGCGCACACAGTCGAAGCTCTACCGGATCGCTCGGAGACAGCGATGACAGCCGGAGCGGCGCGCCGATGTTCAACGCTCGCGCTGGCGGTTGCCGGCCTGTTGGTCGTGCCGTCGCTCTTCGCCCAGACCATCCGCTTCGAGCGTCTCGGCGCAATCCCCGGCGCCGCCGAGATCGTGCGGGTGCAGGGCCGCCACGCCTACCTGACCCACAGTGGGACGCTCACCATCGTCGATCTCTCGAACCCGGCCGCCCCGAAGCGCATGGGCGCGTATACGTTCCCGGACAAGATCTGGGGCGTGAAGGTGGTGGACACGCTCGTCTATGCCGCCGTCGACAAGTACGGTCTCGGCATCATCGATGTGTCGAACCCGTCGGCGCCGGTGCTGCGCGGCCACGTGAAGACGCCTGGCCAGGCCAAGAGCGTCGCGCTCGTCAGCTCGACGGCGCTCGTGGCCGATCACATGGCGGGAGTGAATTTCGTCGACGTGTCCGATACGGCCAGGCCCGTCGTCAAGGGGTCGTTCTTTCTTGACGGCTATGCCCGGGCCGTCGCCTCGTCTGGCTCGATCGCCGCTGCCGTCGATGCTCCGAAGGGGCTGTACGTGTTCGACCTGTCGAATCCGTCCCAGACCGAGCCGTCCGGCGTGCTCCAGTCGGCCGAACGGCCAGCGACGATCGAGATTCGCGAGCCCACGGGCGCTGGCGCTCCGAGGCTGGCGGCGCTGGTCGGCGGCGGGCTGTTGCAGCTGTACGACATCACCAGGCCGGCGGCGCCTGCGAAGCTCGCCGATTTCGCCACACCGAGCGGACGTCCCCAACGTGTCGCGCTCAAGGGCACGCTTGCCTATGTGGCCGACGCCTCCCTCGGTCTTCAGGTTGTCGATATCACCGCGCCCTCAGCGCCTCGCGTCATCGCCTCGCACAAGACCAGCGGCGTCGCGCGCGACGTGGCCGTGGCCGATTCGGTCGTCCTGCTTGCCGTCACCGAGACCCTCGCCGCCGAGCCCGCCGCGGCTGCGGGCGAGGTGATCGTGCTCCGACAGGTTTTGTAGAACAGTTCCTGCCGGTTCGGCAACGGGATGACGATGAGGGCGGAGGTGTCTGCAGATGACCACGCTCGATCTGGCCGTCATCGTCGCTTACCTTCTGGGCGTCGTCGCAGTGAACCGCCGCTGGGCCGGTCGAGTGGATTTCTCTGGTTGGCTGACCTCCCGCAACACGATCGGCGCCGGGTTCCTGGTCTTCACCGTGGTCTCGACCAACGTCGGCGCCGGGACCATCATCGGAACCGCGGGCTCGACGATGCATTCGGGCATCGGGCTGGGGGTGACGTACGGCGTTGGCGTGCTGATGGGCTTCTGGATCATGGCGGCCGTCACCACCCGCGTCCGGTCGATCGCGCCATCCGGCGATCGCTCATCGTTCTCGGAGTTCTTCCGCCGGCGCTACTCCCCTGCCGTCGGCGCAGCGGTTGGCGCGGCGATCGCGTTCCTGTACTTTTTCTATCTGGCCGCCCAGTTCAGGGCGCTCGGCGGGATGCTCGAGGTCTGGGGCGGCTGGGATGCGCGCGTCGCCGGCGTCGCGGCGGCGCTGCTGGTGATCTGGATGACGGCCGGCGCCGGCATTCGCAGCGACATGTACACCGACGTGATGCACTTCTGGGCGATGGTCATCGCCATTGTGGCCGTCATCGGCGTCGAGGCGATTCGGCATGGCGGCTTCGGCGCGATTGTGGCACTCCTGGACACCGAACGACGCTGGGATTCCTTGGTGAGCCCTTACACGTTTGCCGGTCCGAGCTTCGTCTGGCTCGGCATTGGGACTGGCGCCCTGCTCGGTCTGCCGGCGATGGAGAACTGGCAGCGCGTGGACGCGGCAAGCGACACGCGCGCCGCGCGGCGGGCGTTCTTCTGGTCGGGCGTCCTCAACGCGCTGTTCTTTGCCGCGGCGATGACGCTCGGGATCGTGGCTGCGGCGTCGCTGCCCGCTGACACGCCGGAGAATCATGTGCTCTTTCGCCTGGTGCAGCAGTCGCTTCCGCCCGGCCTGGTCGGCCTGGCCATCGTCGGGCTCTTTGCCGCGCTCATGTCCACAGCCAATACCATGCTGATGGTCGCGGTGGCCGTGCTCCTGTCCGACATTCTGTATGCCGATCGCGGCCACCTGGCGGGGGTTCCGAATCTGCTGCGCACGACGCGGCGGCTGACCTGGGGGGTGGGAGCCGCCGGACTTGCCATCGCGTACTTGCAGCCGCAGATCGTCAGCCTGATTCAGACGGCTCTCTGGGGATCGGGCATCCTGTTGCCCGCCGTCATCGGCGGTCTCTTCTGGCGCCGCGCGAACAGCCGCGCCGCCCTGGCGAGCGTCCTCATCGGCTTCCCGCTCAACTTCGGTCTGTCGTTTGTCGATGGCCTCGAGAACACCTCCTGGATCCCGGCCTTGACTGCTTCCGCGTTGGTGTTTGTTGCGGTATCGGTCAGCACGCCGCACCAGGAAGCGCGGAGGGGCGCGATCGGGGGCTGACATCCCCGTTGGCCGAACCGAGCGATTGCGTTACGCTATGCGTCTTACCGGCATGATTCCAGGCAAGATCATCCGATTTCTCGAGGAGCGGGCCAACGTCGGGGTAGCCGGGACGCGCGATCGTCACATGATGCCACGGGGATATCACGTGTCGGGATGGCGTATCGGCCCGGATGGCCGGACGATGACCGTTCTCGTGGCCTCGCCAGGCACCGACCGGCTTGTCGAGTCGCTCGAGGACAACGGCCAGTTTGCCGTGACCGTCGCGGAGCACCCAACGAACGAAACCTATCAGCTCAAGGGGCGCTATCTCAGACACCGGCCGATTCAGGCCGATGACCTCGCGGTCGCCGCGCTGGTGCGGGAGCGGTTCGCCAGAAGCGTTCGGGCCGAAATCCCGCCAGGAGTGTCGGAGGCTCAGGTGCTCGACATCCGGGTGCCGCCGCCGGCGGTCGCCGTTGACATCGACGTCGGCGAGGTCTACTTGCAGACGCCAGGTCCGGGTGCCGGGTCCCGTCTCTATCCGCCGGCGGACCCACGGGCGTGAAGACCACACTCCTTCCCGACGAGATACGGCCGGCGCTCGACAACGGCTGGCCCGCGCTGGTGGTTACGTGCTCGGCTGCAGGCGTTCCAAACGCGACGGTCGTCTCGCAGGTGTACTACGTGGACTCGGGTCATGTCGCGCTGTCGTTTCAGTTTTTCAGCAAGACAGTCAGCAACGTCCGCGAGAATCCCCGGGCGTGGGTGGGCCTGGCCGACCACCTCAACGGAGCAAACTGGGCGCTCGAGCTCGAGTTCCTGCGCTCGGAATCCGACGGCCCCGTCTTTGATGCCATGGACATGCAGATCGAGGCCATCGCGTCGGCAACGGGCATGTCCGGCATCTTCAAGCTGCGCGCCGCCGATATCTACCGGGTCATCTCCGTCGAGAAGGTCCCACACGCGGAGCGCGCCGCCGGCTGATCCGATGCCTCCACAAGAAGGGTACGAGAGCCAGGCACGCCAGCTCGATCGCCAGGCTGCCGAGCTCGACATTCTCCAGCGGGTTTCGACCGACATCAACTCGACGCTCGACCTCGAGGAGGTCTACGAGATCGCGCTGCGGACGATGGACCGACTGTTCGAGTTTCATCACGCGACGATTCTGATCGTTGAGCCGGGCGGCGAGATGCTGAAGGTCGTCGCCAGCCGCGGCTACGAGAACCAGGCCATCGGTGGACGTGTCCGCATCGGCACGGGTGTCATCGGCACCGTCGCGGCCAAGCGGCGGCCGATGCAGGTGGGCAATCTCGGGCAGCAACGCGCGTACGCCGCCACGCAGCGTCGGCAGATGCTCAAGGCCGGTCGCGGCGCCGAGCTTGGCGATGTGATGCCGGTTCCCGGTCTGCCCAACGCGGAAAGCCAGATCGCCCTCCCCCTGCTCATCCGCGAGGAACTGGTCGGCGTGCTGTCGGTCGAGAGCCCCGTACGGCAGCGGTTCGACGATCACGACCGGCATCTTGTGTCGATCGTCGCGAACCAGATCGCGAGCGCGATCCGCAACGCCCAGCTCTACGACGAGCGCCGGCGCGCGGTGGAGGCGCTCCAGGAGGCGAACGCGTCGCTCGAGGCGCGGGTCGCCGCCCGGACGGCCGATCTCGAGCGTGAATTGAAGGTCGCCCAGGAGCTGGTGCGCGATGCACGGACCCGCGTCGAAGGCCCGCTGCTCGGCGCCAGCGCCGCGGTCGGCGCGCTCCGGGACGGGATCGCACGACAGGCGCGCGTCCTGGAACCGCTGCTGCTCACGGGTCCACCCGGATCGGGCGATCAGGCCGTTGCCTACGCTGTTCACGGCGCCTCCGGCCGCGCCGGAGCTTTCATCGTCGTGAGCTGCGCCGACCTTCATACCGAGGACCTGGCGACGACCAGGACGTCCAATCCCGAGGCACCGCACGGCGAGAGGTGGCTGCAGGCGAAGCTCGAGGTCGCCTCCGGCGGCACGCTCTTTCTCGAGGCGATCCACGAGCTGCCTGCGGGACAGCGCAAGCTGCTTGGCGATCTGCTCTCACGCCAGCGGGGGGCGGCCGTGCGCGAGGCCGCGCCTGCCGACGTACGTATCATCGCGTCGACTGTCGGGACGCTCGATCCGTCCCTGCGGGCGCTGTTCACACGGCAGATCACGCTGCCGGCGCTCGTCGATCGTCGCGAGGACATCCCCGTCCTGGCCCGCCATTACGTCGGCAAGCTCGCGCGACAGTTCGGGAAGGCGGTGAACGGCGTGTCGCCTGCGTCGATGCAGCGGCTCGAGTCGTACAGCTGGCCGGGCAACATCAACGAGCTGCGCACGGTGCTCGAACGCGCGGTCCTCGTGTCGCGCGGGGGACTGGTCGAGATCGACGAGGAGTTGCTCGACGAGCGCGCGTCGATCGGCAGCTATCAGCTCGTCTCGCCGCTCGGATCGGGCGGCATGGGCGAAGTCTGGCTGGCCAGGCATCGGCTGCTCGCCCGCCCGGCGGCTGTCAAGCTGATTCGCCACGACCGGACAACCGGCGAGCCGCGCGATCAGCTCGTCCTGCGCTTCCAGCGCGAAGCGCAGGTGACAGCGGGCCTGCGGTCCCCGCACACCGTGCAGCTCTACGATTTCGGCGTCAATGAGACCGGCAGTTTCTACTACGTGATGGAGCTGCTCGAAGGGCTGGACCTCAATCAGATCGTCACCCGCTTCGGGCCGCAGCCCTCCGAACGCGTCGTGATGTTCCTGCGGCAGGCGTGCCGGTCCCTTGCCGAGGCCCACGAAGGCGGACTGATCCATCGCGACATCAAGCCGGCCAACCTGTTCGTCGCCCGCCTGGGACAGGAGTACGACTACCTCAAGGTGCTCGACTTCGGCATCGTCAAGGGGCGGCCCGGCGCCGAGGCGGTGGGAATCACCGCCCAAGGTGTCGTCCAGGGCACGCCGGCCTTCATGGCGCCGGAGCTGGTGTTCGACAGCCAGAGTCTCGACGGCCGCACCGACCTCTACTCGCTTGCTTGCGTGGCTTACTGGGCGCTGACGGGTCAGCTGGTTTTCGGATCCGCCACGACGCCCGAGCAGATGCTCCTGCACCATGCGCAGACGCTGCCGGTGGCGCCGTCGGCCGTGTCGGAGATGCCGATCGCGCCCGATCTCGAGGCGATCATCATGCGGTGCCTCGCGAAGCGGCCATCCGACCGGCCAGGATCCGCACTCGAGCTCGACGCCGACCTCGCCCGAATCCGCTTCACACAGCCGTGGACACAACTGCGTGCGCGTGAGTGGTGGGCCATGCACGCGCCGGACCGTCTCGGTGGCGGGACCGCTCCGGCGGTGGAGTAACGGGACACCTCCGGGGGTGGTCGTCGCAGGCCCGCTGCGTGCCTGGCCAATCGGGTGATGCAGGCGGGTTCGCTCCGGCGCAATGATGAGGTCGGAGGCGATGGGAATACTCATGACCACCTCGATGTTGACAGCGATCTCCGATGCGTTGGCCGACAGCGTCACGATCGCCGCGCCCTCGGTCGTCCAGGTGCAGGGACGAAGGCGCCCGGCGAGCGGAGTGATCTATTCGGCCAGCGTGGTGGTGACGACCACTCGTGCGCTCGGCCGGGAAGACGGCCTGCGCGTTCGCTCGCACGACGGCACGGTGTTCGACGCCGACATGGGCGGCTGGGATCCGGCCACCGGGCTGGCCGTGCTGCAGGTGCCCGATCTGAATGGCGCTGCCGCCCGCCCGCCCGGCCACCCGC
>CAZCEL010000182.1:2415-8690 GCA_964497175.1 uncultured Bifidobacteriaceae bacterium | reverse complement strand
GCCTCGTTGTCATTGCGCTGCTCGTCGCGATGCCCGCGCGGACGGGGCTGGACGCGCAGGCTACGCCGGCCACCCGGCACCTGCTCGTCGTCCTCGACGGGCTCCGCCCCGATTACGTCACGCAGGATGTGATGCCGGCGCTTCACGGGCTCGGCAGGCGAGGCGTTGTGTTCAACAACCATCACGCGGTGTTCCCGACTGTCACGCGGGTGAACGCCTCATCTTTTTCCACCGGAACCTATCCGGACCGGCACGGCCTGCTGGGCAACAGCGTGTTCTTCCCTCAGGTCGACCCGGCACGCTTCCTGCCGACCGATGACCGATCGAACCTGCTGAAGATCGCCGCCGCCGCCGGCAAGCTGCTCACGGTGGAAACGATGGGAGAGGCGTTGAGGAGGGCGGGCCGGACCATGCTGGCGGTGAGCGCAGGTTCGACCGGCTCGGCATTTCTCCTGAATCACACGGTATCGGGCGGAGCCGTTCTGCATCACGAGTACTCCCTGCCCGAGTCGCTTCATGCCCAAGTGGTCGCCGAGCTCGGCGAGCCGGACCCGCGGGCCGGGCCGGATGAGAAGAACCGGCGTGCCGTTGACGCGTTCCTGAAGATCGGGCTTCCACGAGTGGATCCTGCGGTGACGGTGTTGTGGCTGACCGATCCGGACACGACCGCCCATCTGGTGGGCATCGGCGCGCCGGCGACCGTGACGGCGCTCGGACAGCTCGATGGGCAGCTCAAGCGTCTGCTCGATGGCCTGGCCGAACGGCGCCTGCTCGATACCTTCGACGTGTGGGTCACGTCCGATCACGGATTCTCGACGTATACGGGCGCGCCAGCGGTCGAGCCCTTGTTGAAGCCGTTCGTCCGCTCCCTGCCCGACGGGTCGCCGCGCATCGTGGCCAGCGGCGGCGCCATCTACGTGCGCGATCGCGAACGCACGACCATACACGCCATCGTACGAGGGCTTCAGGAGACGACGGGCGTCGGCGCCGTCTTCACACGCGGGCCTGCCGGATCATTGGACGGCGAGGCGCCGGGCACGTTGTCGTTCGAGGCGGCGCGCTGGGATCACGAACGCTCCGCCGACATCCTGTTCTCGCCGGACTGGACCGACCGGATGAACTCGTTTCGGTACCGCGGGACGAGCGCGTCAGGCGGCGTGGCAGGGCACGGCAGCTCGAGCCCGTTCGACATCCACAATGTGCTCATCGCCGCCGGCCCGGGCCTCAAGAGCGGCGCGGCGGTGCGGGCGCCGAGCGGCAACGTCGACTTTGCCCCGACGTTTCTGCATGCGCTCGGACTGGCCGTGCCGTCGTCCATGCAGGGGCGGGTGCTTCACGAGGCCTTCGCCGGTGTCCGGCGCGCGCCTGCTGCGAGAAGGGTCGCTCACACCGTTCGGTCACCCGACGGCACGTACGTGCTCACGGCCGAGTTCTCCGTCGTCGAGGCGGGCGGTACGGAGTACCGCTATCTCGATCGCACGACGGTGAGGCGATCGAGCTCGCGCAGCTCGGCAATATCCATCACTGACGTTCCAAGAGCCCGTTGACGGTGACGTTGACGGTCGTGTTCAGAAAGACCACGTGATCGCCCAGAGGCGAAGCAGTAAAGCGGCCCGTCCAGGCGCCCGGGGGCAGGCCACGGCAGGACCCGTCGACGCACTCCTCGTGTGCCGACGCGTAGACGATGCAGCTCGCGAAGTCCAGATTGTGGGTCCCACGGAGCGTTCTCTGCTCGATTCGCCCCGCGTTGCTGTCGGTCGTGCTCCATTCGAAAATGCCGCCGCCCATCCCTGTCGTGTCGGCGACAAGACGGCCAACGCCGGCGAAGCCGAGGCTCGGGCCGTTGGTGTTGATCCCCGCGCCGCCCTTGTATCGGTTGCCATCGACTATCGAGCGGTAGGACCCGTCGAACGAGGTGGCCGAGCAGGCGCCGGAGGGAACCTTGCGAATTGTTCCCACGATCTTGACCCCGTTGAACGAGTTCATGACATGTGCCCCGCTTCCGTCCCGAGCGGCAACAAACCGGACAAACTCACCGAACACCGCGTCGAAGTAGGTGCCTAGACAGGTGGCCGGGTCAATCTGATAGTTTGCCTGGAGCACGCGATCGAGAATGGGCAGTCCACCCAGGCTGGCGCTATCGCGCCATTCGAAGTGCCCCGCACCGTCGAAGAATGAGTGGCCCGCGGAGACAAACGATGCCGCCGAAGCTGAGGGCAGTGGGCTAGTCGGGCCAATCAGGTACCCGTTGCCTTGGAAAGTGTGAAGATAGCTGCCCACGAGGGTCTCATTTCCGAGGGGGCATTCCACGGCCCAGGCGGAGCTGGAGATCGAGCAGACGACGGCGACGCAGATTCCTAGCCTTGTCAACACAGTCATTGGAAGACCTCCCTTGGCAATCCCGCAAATGACGCCAACGATTCCAACGACGATCTCAGATTCCCGAACGACGTGTCAGAGGACCGGTGCTCGGCGAACCTCCACCGTGCAGTGTGTGTTCGTGCTGCCTCGCGTGCCGCCAGCAAGATGAGGACCAGTGTCAGTCTAACGGGTGCTACGCGTTCGATTTCTCCATCCGAAGAAGTCAACCCTCTACCGGAAGTAAGTCTACATGGCGCCACTGACGGTGATCACGCCGGCCGAGCATGCCGAGTGGCGGCCGGACAAGATGGGCAAGAGCACGATCTTCCAGTCGCCGCGGATGCTGGTGGGATTGAACGCCCTCGAGCCCGGGCAGTCGCACGCGCTCCACGCGCACGCGGGGATGGACAAGCTGTATTACGTGATCGACGGCTCGGGCGAGTTCCTGCTGGAAGGCCGTGAGCTGCCGATGAAGGCGGGCGACCTGCTGGTCGCGCCCGAGGGCGCGCCGCATGGTGTGAAGAACAACGGGCGAGAGCGGTTGCTCGTGCTGGCCGTACTCGCCCCCGCGCCTGAGGCGCGCTAGCACCCGAACTGCTGGAGCGGCTCGCGGCGTTGACCGGGCGCCGCCCCGGCGACTCGCGCCGCTCGAGAATCAGTCCCGGCACGAACCCGAATTCGACGCGACATGACAGAACGCTGATCGTTTCCGATACGCCCTTTTCTACCCCCGGACGTTAGTCGTTTGCGTCGTTGCCGAGCGGACAGTGGTCTGGATTGTTCTTCCAAACGTTTTCAAGATCATCGATCGATGGGCCGGTAAACGGGCTCAGATCGATGGCCTGCTGCACGGCCGTGATGACCTGGGCGGCAGAATACGGATAGTTCACGCCGACGTGTACTGCGCTCAGGTAGGCGGCCGTGCCGATCCTGGCCGCCCGGTTGACCCCACCGCCGGTGGCCGCGGATGCTTCCTGCAGCGTTGGACCTGTGATTGCGGGCGCACCACCCCCTTGATTCACTGTGATGACCCTGCCAAATACGCCATCGAACGAATCGGTTGGGACGGGTGGATTCGGCCAATTGTTGAAGTGCTGCTCCTGACGCCAGAAGCCAGGCGAGCAGGCTTGCGACGTGCAGGCCACGACGGTGAAGGCGACCGTGACAAAGCCACTGTTTTGAACGCGCGGTTGGGTGGTTTTCGCGTTGATTCTCACGGTATAGGTGCCTGGCACCAATGACTGTGTGAGGCTCGCAGACCCGTAGTTGGCGTCGTTGAAGATCACATCGTCAGAGCTGTTGCTGATTTGCACATGCCACCTCTGTGCGGTGTGGCCAGAGGCGGTCGGCACATTCGACCAGGTCAAAGTCACCTGACCGCACGCGCTGACATCGGCGGTGATGATGGGATCAGGCAGCCGCTCAACCCCGGATGCGTGGGCCGCCAAACCGTTGGCGGGGATTGATGTGGGACTCGTGAGGGATTGACTCCCACCGCCCGCACAAGCGGTCAGCATCAGAACCAATCCGGCACTCAAGACGGTTCGCGCAGGCCGAAACGTGCTCGCTCTATCCATGATGCGATCTCCTCGGATGATCTGATCTACTCCACGCATGAATTTCTGATCGACGCTCGATCGCAACCGAGTACGCCGTCAGGTTGACATTACTCACTACAATCGGCGCGCCCGGAGTAGCGAGCGCAGATGCGACTAGCACCCTCGGGAACCCTCGTGACGTTCTGACGACCGCTTTTCGATGACAATTCGGGTTGCGGGCAGAACTTTGGCTGAGTTTCAGATGTCGCAGCGGTCGTGTCGGCGATCGTCAGGCGGAGCGACGCCGCTCGTGTCGGCTGCTTGCGGTGCGACGGTATCGATGAGCTTGGCGAGCCCGAAGTCGAGGACTTGTGATCGGGCGGTCTCGGCGCAACATGATGTTCTCGGGGGCTTGTGCTTCCGGCTCCCGGGACGCGTTTACGCAGCCAAGGTTGCGGCCTCGTCGAAAGGCCACAGAAGATCTGCTACGCCTTTCGCTGCAGGAACTCGACGAGCAGCCTGCTCACCGCCTCGGGCTGCTCCTGCTGCACCCAGTGCCCGGCGCCGTCGACCAGGTGCGCGGCCACCATCCGCGTGCACGCTGTCTTCTGCATCCGCTCGAATGCGCCGGGCGTCTGGAAGACGCCCCAGTCGCTCTTCCCGCCGATGAACATCGATGGGATGTCGATCGTGCGTCCCGAGAAGGTCTGCAGCTCGTTGTTGAATCGGCCGCTCGTGCCGACGCGGTAGCCCTGCAGTCCACCCTGGAAGCCGGTTCTTCCGTACTCCTCGCTGTAGACGCGCAGCTCGGCGTCGGGCAGCCACTTGCACGCCGCAATCTCGGCCGCCGACGGCAGCTCGGACGCGACCTGCTCGGCCATGCCCTTGTCCAGGTCCATCACGTAGTAGCGGGGCAGCTTGGCCCATTCGGAGGCGGTTCTCGCGGCGAGCGGAGCCGGTCTGTTCTGCTTCCAGTCGGCGCTCTTCATGTGGTAGTAGGCGCGCAGAAACGCGTGGACGCCCTGACGCGCGCGCCACATGTTGTCGTTCGCCTCGCGCGTCGAGTAGTAGCGTTGATAGTGCTTTCGCGGCGGGTTGAGCCTGGCCAGCTCCTCGAAGATCGGGTCGGCGGGCGGGCGCGCCTGGGCTGCCGGCTGGGGCCCATTGGCCGTATCGAACGGCAACGCCGGAGGACCCCCGAACGGCGCGCTCATCAGCACCACCGATCGAAAGACGTCGGGCCGGACGACGGCGCACCAGGCGGAGACGGGGGATCCGAAATCGTGGCCGATGATGGCAGAGACGGATCGGTATCCGAAGGCCGAGACCATGCCCAGCACGTCCCTCACCTCGTTGAGCGTGCGGAACGGCGCGAGGTCCTCGTCGAACGTGACGTCGGTCCCAGACGTGCGGCCGTACCCTCTGAGATCCGGCGCCATGACGTGGAAGCCCGCGCCGGCGACCGGCAGCATCACCTTTCGCCAGCTGTAGGCGAGCTCCGGAAAGCCGTGGAGCATCACGACGCCTGGCCTGCCCCTGGTCTCGAAGCCCGCCTCGAGCACGTGCATTCTGAGGCCGTTGCCGTTGTCGATGAAACGGGAGCGGATGCCGGCTGGCAGCACCTGCGGACTGAGCGGTCCGATCTCGGACGGCCCCCCGGATTGCGCCTGCGGCCGAGCGTGAGCCTCACTTGCCAGCGCGGCCGGAACGAGAGCCGAGACCAGCCCCTGCATGAGCCGGCGCCGGCTGATGTCGAGCGTCGTGGTGCGATCTTTTCCTGACATGGCCCACATTCTCCTCTGCGTCTGCGTCTTGAAGGCCGACAGTCCTTGCTCGTGAGTCAAGTTTCGCGGACGGCCCTCAGGACGTCTCGCCCCGCGGAGCGGGGCAAAGCCAACACTGCCACCAGCGAGGTGGAGCCGCCGGGACCCATGCTCGACGGTCTGAGGCGGAGCCTCGCTAGGTCTTGCTCGGCTCGCGCGACAACAGCATACGCCTGGACGGGCCCTCCCGCAGCTTGACGGACACGACACGCGCCTCCGCGGGACGCACCGGGCGAGCCTGAGGCACAATTGGTGGCAGCCATGCCCCTGGCCTCAATACTGACGCCGACGCCAGAGGCGACCATTGCGCTCATTGTCGCCGTGAGCTTCGCGGCCGGGTTGAACGTGCCCGCGACCACGCTGACGCTGGGCCTGCTGGCCAGGACCGGCGTGGTCGAGCTGCCTCCCTCGCTCATGATCTTGTCCGACTGGTGGGTGCTCGGCGCCGGCGCGGCGCTGTTCGCCGTCGAGCTGATCGCCGACAAGATACCGGTCTTCGACCTCGTCTGGAACGCCCTGCAGACCTTCATCCGCGTGCCGGCAGGGGCGCTCC
>CAZCEL010000182.1:0-2405 GCA_964497175.1 uncultured Bifidobacteriaceae bacterium | reverse complement strand
CTCCTGGCCTACGCGTCGGCGGTTCACCTGTCGCCCGGCCAGCAGCTGCTGGCCACGGCGCTTGGCGCGGTCCTGGCGCTTCTGGCGCACGCGGGGAAGACGGCCGCGCGGGTGGCCGTCACGCCCTCGCCCGAGATGCTCTCCAACGTCGCGCTGAGCCTCGGCGAGGACGCGCTCGCCATCCTCATCACCTGGTTTGCGACCAGCCATCCGTTCCTGGCGGCGGCCATTGTCGTCCTGTTCCTGGCAGTGATGATTGTAGCGGTCCGGTTCGTGCTGCGTGGGTTGAGGTTCCTGCTCTCCCGACGACTACGACAGATGCAGGCGGGCACCGCGTAGCGGACGATTCGCGCCGTTCGAGTCACGCGCCATGACTCCGCTTAGGGCGGCCGGTCTCACGTCAGTCGTTCGCCCCCACCGGTTCGGTCTCCCGGGCCACCGCGCCAGTCTCGGCCGCGAGGACTTGTTCGCTGCCGCTCGAGCCAACACCGCCGGCAAACGGAGGCACCCAGAAGGAGGCGATGAGCGCGAGACCTGCTGCGACCGCGCCGCTGCTGAACGCCCGCTGAAGCGAGCCGACCAATCGGGCGCGCAGCTCAGGGCTGAGACCTGAGAGGCCTGCTCCTTCGAGCGCGCCGGGCGCGAGCCGCACCGATCCACCGAGGCCGGACGCCAGAATGGCGCCCATGATGGCGACGCCTGCGGCCCCGCCGATGCTGCGCGCGAAGAGGTTGAGCGACGTGGCGACGCCCAGCTCGCTGCGCTGCACGGAATGCTGCACGGCGAGCAGGAGCGACAGCATGGCAAAGCCGAGGCCCGTGCCGAGAAGCGCCATGTCGGCGATCACCGCGGTGCGCGAGGTTCCCACAGCGAGCCACGGCAGCGCCGTGCACGCCACGAAGATGGCGGCCGTGCCGAGGAGCGAGGACGCGCGCGCCCCTACACGCAGAAGGATCCGCGCCGCGACGATCGAGGCGAGCACCCATGTGAGGTACAGCGGAGTAAGAATCTGTCCCGCGCTTGTCGCCGACCCTCCGGTCGTCACCTGGAAGAGCAGCGGAATAAACGAAATGGCGCCGAAGAGGCCCATGCCCGTCAGGAACCCGATGAGGGTGGCGACCGTTACCGTGCGGTTTCTGAAAAGCGCGAACGGCAGAATGGGGTCAGCCGCGCGCCGTTCGACGTGAACGAGCGCCGCACCGGCCGCAGCCGCCATCACGCCCCAGAGCACGCTGGCTTCCGACAGCGCCGCGAGCACGAGCGTGATCGCCAGGAACAGGAGCGCGCCGCCTTTCCAGTCGATGGTCGCCTCGCCTCCGTGCGCGTGCTCGGGCAGCGTGCGATGGACCGCCACTGCTGCGACCAGGCCGATGGGCAGGTTCAAGTAGAAGACCCAGCGCCACGAGATCGAGTCGGTGATGAAGCCCCCGACGAGCGGTCCGGCGATCGAGGACACGCCCCAGACGCTGCTGAACACGGCCTGCATCCGGGTACGCTCGGTCAGCGTGTAGATCTCGCCGATGATCGTCAGGGCCAGGGGAATGAGCCCGCCCGCGCCGAGACCCTGCAGTGCGCGAAACACAATGAGCTGGGGCATCGATTGCGACACGCCGGCGAGCATCGATCCGACTAGGAAGAGCCCAATCGCGGCGAGGTACAGGCGCCGGCGGCCGTACAAGTCGGACAGACGGCCCCAGAGCGGCACCGACGCCGTCGAGGTCAGGAGGTACGCCGAGAAGACCCAGCTGTAGGCGTCGAGGCCGCCGAGGCTGGCCACCACGGTCGGCATCGCCGTGCTGACAACGGTGGCCTCGAGGGCAGCGAGAAAGATGCCGAGCAGAAGGCCGCCCGTGACGGCCCAGCGCCGGCGCGGGGTGAGATCAAGACTCGAGTGTGGACGCCCACGGGACATCCCGTAATTGTACAAGCCAAGCGGGTTCGACGGGTTCGACGGGCGAATCGTGCCGGCTCGACGGGTCCGGTCGTGTCACTCGCGCCGCAGACTACGGACTGGATCGATAAGCGTCGCGCGGCGCGCCGGCACCCACGCCGCCGCTGCCGCCACCGCCAGCAGCAGCAGGATCACGCCCGCGAACGTCGCCGGATCGGTCGGGCGCACTGCGAACAGCACAGGGCCGAGCAGCCGGGTCAATCCGGAAGACGCGAACGCCCCCAGCGTGACGCCGATCACGGCCGGAGCGATGCCGGCGGCCATGACAGGCCCGAGGACCTGCCCCGGTCGCGCGCCGAGCGCCAGACGGACGCCGATGTCGCGCTCGCGTTCGCCGACGGCATAGCTCACCATGCCGTAGAGGCCGACCACGGATACCAGCACGGCCAACACCGCAAAGAGCGTCGCCAGGAGCATCGCGAAGCGCCGCCGGGCCACGCTCTCAGCGTACAGC
>CAZCEL010000181.1:0-8706 GCA_964497175.1 uncultured Bifidobacteriaceae bacterium | reverse complement strand
GTTCGCGGGGCGAGCGCGGCGTGGGCCGCGCCGGCGTCGAAAATCCGACGAACCACGCATAATCGTACAGCGGCTTGAGCGCGGGAATCACCAGCCCGCTCCAGGCCACCGCACAGCCGAGCCCCGTCGCGCCAATCGCCCGCCAGTTCCCGCCGCGGTAGGCGCCGTCCACCAGATGCAGGTCCTCGAGGCGCAGCTCCCGGCGGCGGACGAGCCAGTAGTCCGCCATCAGAGGCGCACCTTGGCTTCAATGAGTGCGGGCGCGGTCACCCGATGTCGCGTCACGCGCGCGGACGGCAGCGGAATATCCCGTCGGTCCTTGCTGAAGGCCTTAAAGGCGCTGTCGAGGGAAAAGGCCCGGCGCGTCTTCGGCGCGTCTCCTTTCGGCCCGCCGGTGCGCGAGCGCATGCTCCTCGACGGCTGCTTGTGGCTGTTCGAAGCCCGGAAGCTGTGATGGCCCGAAGGTTGATGCCTGCGCGAAGACCGGAATGCCCCGGCGATGGGGCGGCCGCTGAGTGTGAGCCGGCTTCCGTGGCCGGGGATGCGCGCAAAGGCGTCTGATGCTCTCTCGCTCCGGCACGGGACGCCTCGACGGTCTGGCGCCTGACCCCCCCGTGCGGCGGCACTTGCACGCGACCGATGTGAGCGCGTACCCCTCCATGCGGGGTTCACCGGAGATCGGCTGCACGCGGGCGATGCGGTATATCGAGACGCACGAGCGGCGCATCAGCCTCCCGATCCGGCTCGCAGTTCCGCAGCGGCAGCATGTGGCAGGCCGCGGGGGTGGAACGCCAGGAGCAGCAGCACCAGGGCGGCGACGCCGAGCCAGGCGGGCACCAGGAACAGCCGCGCGAAATCCACCTCGCCCGCGGCCGTGCGGAAGCGGTCGCCCAGCTCGCCCCACAGCAGGCTGCCGGCGAACGGCCCCAGCCCGAGAATCAGCAGGTTGAACAGGCCCTGCGCGCTCGCGCGCGAATCCTTCGGGAAGTGCTCGTCGACGAAGATGTAGACGACCGCGAAGAAGAACGCGTAACACATCCCGTGGACGACGTTGACGGCCACCATCAGCCACAGGGGATCGCCGATCGCGTAGACGAAGAAGCGCGCCGCATGGGCGGCAATTCCGATCGCCATCGTCGTGCGCCAACCCAGGCGCGCCAACACCAGGCCGAGCGCGCCCATCGTCACGATCTCGGCCGTCTGGCCGATACTCATCGCCGGCATGATCCAGTTGGCCGGCAGGCCCGCGCGCTCGAGAAACGGGCTGGTCCACTGGAAGTAGCACTGGTGCACGAGCGCGTCGACCAGCGTGACGAGGAACAGGACGAGGAGCGAGGGGACGGCGAGCAGCCGGATGGCCGCGAGCGGCGCGTTGGCTGTGGCCGCGCCCGGCGTCGGCGGCGTCGAGGGCAGCAGCACCGAGAACGCGGCGAGCGCGAACGCGGCGGCGGCGGCGACGAGGAAGATGCTCCCGAGCGCGGCGTGCAGATCCGCGCCGCTCCGTCCAGCCAGGATGAAGACGAACGGCCAGCTCACGGCGATCCAGCCGATCGTGCCCCACATGCGAATGCGCCCGAAGTCGCGCCTGGCGTCCGACACGTGGCGGAACGCAATGGCGTTCGTCAGCGACAGCGTCGGCACGTAGGCGAGCTGATGGACGAGCATGAGGACGAAGAACGGCCAGAACGAGCGCTGCCGCGCCAGGGCGAGCATGGCCGCACCGCCGACGGCGTGACAGATCGCGAGGAGCTTTTCGGTGGCGACGAGCCGGTCGGCGGCCTGGCCGCCGGCGAACAGCGCGACGAGGCACGCGATTGCGGGCGTCGCGAAGATCCATCCGATCTCGGCGCCGGAGAACCGCAGCACGTCGGACAGGTAGAGCGCGAGCAGCGGCAGCCACGCTCCCCAGATCGCGTACTCGAGGAACATCATCACGGCCAGGCGCATGGTGAGTCGAGTCGGTGAGGTCATGGGCAGTGGCGATGATAGCGGATCGACCTGCGCGAGGCGTACCACACGAGCTCGCGCGGTTTCGACTTGCGTGTCGCGAAGCGCACCTGGCTCCGCAGGGTCGAAAAACCTGCCCCCCCCAAATGCGAAGGCTCTGTACGGACCTCGATTTTTCGTCATCTTTCGCGCGCTGGAAGCGCGGAACTCCAGGCCGGCAAACCGTCGTTCGGCGGCTTGAAGCGCGGCGTCCTGATGGGATTGACTCGTGGGCGCAACCTATGGCGAGGTGTCCTGGAGGCGTATGAGCGACGCAGTCGAGCAAGTCCGCCTGCGCGTACTACGGGTGGCTGAGGCGCTGCGGCGGGCCGGGGTGCCGTACGCCGTTGCGGGTGGCAATGCGGTCGCAGCATGGGTCTCGCGAGTGGACGAGGCGGCCGTGCGCAATACGCGGGACGTCGGCATTGTGTTGCGTCGGCGTGGCCTGCCAGGCGCACGAACGGCGCTCGAGCAGGCGGGGTTCGTATATCGGCACGCCGCCGGAATGGACATGTTTCTCGACGGCGCGTCGGGACGATCACGCGACGGCGTTCACGTCCTCTTTGCCGCGGAGAAGGTGCGGCCGGACTACGTCCTGGCGGCGCCCGATGTGTCCGAATCGGAAGAAACGGAGTCGTTTCGACTGCTGTCCCTTGACGCACTGGTGCGGATGAAGCTGACGTCTTTCCGCGATCGCGATCGGGTGCACCTTCGCGACCTGATCGAGGTTGGTCTCGTGGATGAACCGTGGCTGGCACGGGTACCGGCCGCGCTCGAGTCCCGACTCCGGGATCTCCTGGAGCATCCAGAGGACTGATAAGTTGGGGGCCGGGTCCTTCTTCTTGCCGTCAGGGTGAACTGTCCCTGTCCACCTCGCCGCCACGGCCTTGCTGCCTCCGACCCACGTATCCGCATGAGACGCAGGCTCTCGGACTTTCAGCGGAGATCGCCGGCTCGGCTATAATCCTTTCGCTCTTGTACGCGATGCAGATCGAGCCCAACGCGCGGCTCGGACCGTACGAAATCGTCGCACCCATCGGTGCTGGCGGGATGGGTGAAGTCTACAAGGCGCGCGACACACGCCTCGATCGTATCGTCGCTCTCAAAATTCTCCCTGATGCGCTCGCCTCCGATCCGCAGTTCCGTGAGCGTTTCGACCGTGAAGCCCGCGCCGTCTCGCAACTGACGCATCCGCACATCTGTGTTCTGTACGACGTCGGTACCGAGGACGGCACCGAGTTCCTCGTCATGGAGTACCTGGAGGGCGAGACTCTCGAATACCGGCTCAAGAAAGGGTCGCTGCAACTCGATCAAGCGCTGCAGTACGCAATCCAGGTTGCTGATGGCCTCGACAAGGCGCACCGCGCCGGAATCGTTCATCGGGATCTCAAGCCAGGCAACGTTATGCTCACGCGATCGGGAGCAAAGTTGCTCGATTTCGGATTGGCCAAGACCGGAGGGCCACTACTAGGTGCCGCGGCTAGATTCTCGATGCTGCCCACGTCGCCGCCCGGCCTCACGGTCCCAGGAGCCATCCTCGGGACTTTTCAGTACATGGCGCCGGAGCAAATCGAAGGCGAAGAGTCGGACGCCCGCACCGACATCTTCGCGTTCGGATGCGTGCTCTATGAGATGTTGACGGGTCGCAAAGCGTTCATTGCTAAGACACAGGCAAGTCTGATCAGCGCCATCCTGAAAGACCACCCGCAGCCGATAGCCGATCTTCAACCTTCGACGCCGCCCGCGCTCAGCCACGTCGTGTCTGCCTGCCTTGCCAAGGCGCCGGACGAGCGCTGGCAGCACGCCGGCGACATCGTGCGACAGCTGAAATGGATTGCCGGGAACTCGACAATCGCTCCATCAGAACCGGTACGACGTTCCAGCCTGCGGCAGCGGGCCCCCCTAATCGTGGCCGCCGTGCTCGTCCTCTCAACGGTCGGTCTTGGGTTGATCGCATGGCGCGGCGTGGGTCGATCAGATAGACGTGCTGGGCAGTCGATGCATCTCAAGTTGCTGCTCGATCCCTCGCAGCCCATTTCGCGCATTGACGCCATAAGGCTCAACGACGCACACACGTCGGTGGCGGTTTCCCCGGACGGAAGTCGGCTGGTGTATGTCGCCGACCAAGGCGGTCTGCCGCAGCTCTTCGTCCGCGACTTGAGCGGCAACACTGCCTCGCCCATAGCCGGCACGGAAGGGGCGGTCGCGCCATTTTTCTCGCCCGACGGCCAATGGATTGGATTTTGGGTCGATCATAAACTCAAGAAGGTCGCGCTCGGAGGCGGTGCGCCCGTCACGCTCGCCGACGCGCCATACCTCCGAGGGGCGCATTGGTATGCAAACGACCGGATCGCGTTCGTCCCGGACCTCTACGCGGGCATCTGGCGCGTGGACACGTCTGGTGGCAAGCCGGAACAGATCACGATGGTCGACGAAAAAAGCGGCGAACGGATGCATCGTTGGCCGGACGTCCTCCCCGGTGGAAAAGCCATCCTGTTCACCGTCGGAACCGGTGGCGCATTCGATGACGCGCGCATTGCCGTGCAGTCGCTCGAAACCGGCCACCGCCAGACGCTGATCGAGCGCGGTTCCAACCCGCGCTACGTCCCGTCCGGACACCTGGTCTACGCACGTGCGCAGGCGCTCACGGCCGTGCCGTTCGATGCAGTCTCGTTGAAAGTGACTGGGCCTCCTACAAAGGTCGCCGACGGTGTGGCCACCGAAGCGACCGGCGCTGCGCAGTTTACGTTCGCCGCGACTGGAGTGTTCGTGGCCATGCCGCCGGTGTCTGAAGAAGGACAAGCGGTTGTCGTGTGGGTCGATCGCAGCGGCAACGTCACTCGAGCACCTGGAGCACCAGGCACGTTCGACATGATCGCTGTGGCGCCCGTCGGCCATCGGATTGTGGTTGGGGATTCCAGGTCGACGGGGCTCAGCGTTCGCGACCTCCGTCGTGGAACCGAGACGGTGTTGACCTCAGGCGCCCGCGTAAACGGATTCGCCTGGTTACCCGATGGAAGCCGTGTGGTGTTCGGGTCGGAGAGGGCCGGCGCTTGGAACCTGATGTGGAAGAGAGTCGACGGCATCGGCGATGAAGAACCGCTTCTGCCACCGGGGCGATCGCGCTCTTCGATGAACGTCGCCCGCGATGGGAGGCAGCTGGTGTACACGGAACAGACGGCCAATGGCGACAACGGGGTGTGGCTCATGTCGTTGCCGGAACGCAAGCCGGCGCCGCTGCCTGGAGCCAACGGCGACGAGCTCAATCCCGACATCTCACCGGACGGGCGCTATCTGGCTTCAGCTGTCGGGTCCGATTGGCAGTCTCAGGTGTTCATCCAGGCGCTTCCCTCAGGAGGCCAGCGATGGCAGGCGTCGACCGGGGGGGAACGGAACCGCGTTGGAGCATAGACGGCCGCGAGCTTTACTATCGAAACCGCGATCAAATGCTGGCAGTTTCGTTCACCGGGCGGGGCAGCGTGCCCGACATCGGCACGCCGCGCGTGTTGTTCGAAGGCCGCTTTGTGACGACACGCGTGAACAGCTACTCGGTCGGCCCGGATGGACGGTTTCTCATGCTGCAGCCGCTGTCGGATCCCAAACCGCTCGTCACGTTAGACGTGATCACGAACTGGTTTGCCGAGCTTGCGCGTCTCACGGCTCATCAGAAGTAAAAAAGCCCCAAGCTCGAATTCGCCGGCAATTCAGATACGCGACGGGTGGATGCGACTCTATTCCTATGCTGAGCCCACAAGGCGCGCGACACGCGCCTCGCACGCGTCCCTCAGCACAGGGTTCTCAGTGTTGGCTCCCAACCAACAGCTGGTTGAGCAGCTCATTGACGCCCTTGTCGAACCACTTCTGCAGCGTGGCGTACTGCTCCGGCGTCAGGGTCGTCTTGGCATCCGCCAAGAGCTGTTTGGTGGCTGCGTCGACCGCCTGGTTGTATCGCCTAGCCGCGTCGGTCCAGCGCTGTTTCGCCGCCCCGTCCAGTTTCAGGACGTTAGGCGTTCCGCCAAGGCACAGCTGACCCGCCGATAAATGGGAGCAGAAGATTTCTCGCTCTGGTTCCTGGTGCTGTGCCTGTGGCTTGTGCTGGGCCTGCTGCCCACCGGCCTCCACCCTCTGCAACGATGCAGTCAACCCGCCGGTTACAAGCGCGAGTGTCGCAACGACGCCAATCAGTGACCTCTTCATCTCAGCCTCCTCTCCGGCGCTTCCCTGCCGGGTCCGAACCAATCCCCGCAACGCAAGCGCGTCGCATCAGGATTTCGGCTTCTTGACCACTTCTGTCTTGAAGCCTGCGTTCTTGGTGATGGCGGTCGCGATGGCTTCGGCGGTCGTTCTGGATGGATCGTACGTGACCTCCGCCGTTCTCTTTTCGGAGTCGGTGCTCACGTTCTTGACCCCATCGACCTTCTTCGCCGCCATTTTGACGGCGGCCTCGCACCCGGCGCAGAACATATCCGGAACCCTCAGGGTGGACGTGGCGGTCTTCTGAGCTGGGTCCTGCGCTGCCTCCGCGACCGTCGTCGTCACTCCGATGCCAACCAACAGCATCAGCAGTGTCCCCAACGCCGCACGTCTCAGTCGCATACGAGCCTCCACCTACAGGAACAGGTTGATGTAGTACGGGAACGTGACGAGCAGGATCACGAGTACCGTGGCGAGCCAGAGGCCGACCTTCGCCACTCGTCTGGATGGGGGCTGGCAGGTGCCGTCGGTCGCACAACTCGCTGTCGCTGAGGGCCGGTACGTGGTGTAGAAACCCGCACCGAGCAAGGCGACCGTCACCATCAAGAACGCTGGCCGGTACGCCTCAAATTTGATCGCTGCCGCGCTCAAGGCGCCCGCGCCAAGCGCGGTGAATACCACGGGGCCTATGCAGCACACCGAGGCTCCCACCGCTGCAACCATGGCCCCGAGGACGGTCTTCACGACTTGACCTCCAGATGTTCGATGACCGGGCACGCTTCATGATCCCCCTTCGCGAGCGTCCGCTCACACTCCTCGAAGTAACCCTGCAGCGTGCGACGAAATTCCTGGAGCTCCGCCAGTCTCGTGTCGAGATCGGCGATCTTCCGCTGGAGGAGGTCGTGGACGCGCTGGCAGCGCTTCACGCCACCCCGATCGGCGTAGGTGACCAGAGCACGAATCTCCTGCAGGGAGAGCCCGAGCGTCCGAGCCTGCTTGATGAGGCGAAGACGGTCGAGTGCCGCCGGCGGGTACACGCGGAACCCACTAGACGTGCGGTGAGGCGGTGGTAGCAGGCCCAGCCGCTCGTAATAACGCAGCGCGTCCGGCGTGAGGCCGGTACGGGCGGCCAATTCACCGATCTGATAGGTCGTAGGCTGGGGCGTCGCCATTGAAGAGCCTCTCACCGACCTCAGGCTGGACCCTGCGCAGTGAAAGCGCCACGCGTTTCACGGCCGCCGTGATGTCGCCAAGGCAACACGCGCCGCGGGGATTTCGAATTTCACAGGCGCATCGGCCGGCCTCGATGTGGCGGCGCACGCGCTCGACCGCGTGCGAGTGTCCGCCGCGTTCCATCTCCGTGCGAATGTCTGCCTCAGTCTCCCCGAAGCAATAGCAGATCATTCGTCTACCGAACGGTTCCTTTTGCCACACGGGAACTCGCACGTCGTCCTTCGTGTAGTGATTGCCGGCTGCGTCGAAGTAGACCACCTCACAGCCGGGCTCCGGACAAAAACGGTGTGACGACGCGGCCATCCGCCGAAGGGCGCGTTCAGTCAAGAGCGCCTTGACGGTCTGGAGTTCAACCGGTTTCCCTTTCGAGCCACTAACCGGGCAGGCGATAACGGCTTGACCTTCCGACGCCGCCTGACAGCAGTCGAACATGGCGCCTCCAGGTCCGAGTATGCGATCTGGTGTGCACTCCAGAGTCAAGCGGCTTTTTTCGGGTCGAAGTTTCGATGCCTCGCCCACTCAAGTTGCATAGAATGGGCGCCAGTGGAAGACGTTGACCCCGAGCCCATGCCGCTGAGTGCCGGCTCCCGCCTCGGTCCCTATGAAATCATCGCCGCCATCGGGGCGGGCGGCATGGGCGAGGTCTACCGCGCGCGCGACACGCACCTGGACCGCGACGTCGCCATCAAGATCCTCCACAGTTCGTTTGCGGCCGATCCGGATCGCGTGGCGCGGTTCGAGCGCGAGGCGCGCATCCTGGCGGCGCTCAATCACCCGCACATCGCGATTATTCACGGCGTCGAGGAGGGCGATCTCGCTGCTGGGACCGAAGCCGGCCGCCACGTCCGCGGACTTGTGATGGAGTTGGTTGATGGGCCCACGCTCGCCGATCGCCTGGCGAACGGCCCGTTCGCCATCGGCGACGCGCTGGAGCTCGCGCGGCAGATCGCCGACGCAGTCGAGGCAGCCCACGAGCACGGCATCGTGCACCGCGATCTCAAGCCGGCCAACATCAAGATCACGCGCGACGGGCAGGCCAAGGTACTCGACTTCGGGCTCGCCAAAGCGTTCGCCGCCGAAGGCGCCCACGTCTCCGAGGCCCCGACGGTCATCGTCACGCAGAAAGGGGTGCTTCACGGCACGCCGGCGTACATGAGTCCCGAGCAGGCGCGCGGGCACACCGTCGACAAGCGGACCGACATCTGGGCGTTCGGCTGCGTGCTCTTCGAGATGCTGACGGCGCGGCCGGCCTTTCCGGGCGCGACCGTCCCGGACGTCGTCGCGGCGATTCTT
>CAZCEL010000180.1:0-8710 GCA_964497175.1 uncultured Bifidobacteriaceae bacterium | reverse complement strand
CACGGCCATGCACATCGTGCTCGGTGAGCTGGCGCCCAAGACAATCGCCCTCGAACGCGCCGAGGCCACCTCGCTCCTGGTGGTGAAGCCCACGGAGCTCTTCATGAAGGCCGCCTGGCCCTTTATCTGGCTTCTCAACGGCATGGGCCGCTCGGTCGTAAACATGATTGGCATGCGCGGGTCCGGGCGGCATGCCCTGGTCCATTCGGAGGAGGAACTGAAGATGCTCGTCACCGCCAGCCAGGAGGCCGGCGTGCTCGAGGAGCAGGAAGAGCAGATGCTGCACCGGGTCTTCGGCTTCGCCGACCTGACAGCCGGTCAGGTGATGGTGCCGCGCACCGAGCTGGTCGCTGTCGCCGCCGACACGGCCGGCGCTGCACTCGTCGAGCAGATCGGTCGAGCAGGCGTGGCCACGCTTCCCGTGTTCCGCGACAATCTCGACAACGTCGTCGGCATCCTCCACGCGATCGACGTCTTCAAATCCGTCGCCGCCGGAGGAGCCCGGGATGCCGCCTCGCTCGCCCGCGAGGCGCTGACGGTGCCCGAGACGATGGGCGCTGACGATCTGCTGGACGCGCTGCGGCGCCGGGGCGTGCGCGAGGCGCTCGTCATCGACGAGTACGGCGGGACGGCCGGCCTTGTCACGTTCGAGTGGCTCATGGAGCGCATCGTCGGCGATCTGCGCCCGGCGAGGGACCTCGTGCGGAGCGCAGGCGACGAGGGGTCGACCGAGGTCGATGGCTTGACGCTCGTCACAGACGTGAACGAGCGGTTCGGACTGCACATCGATAAGGACACCTATACGACTATCGGTGGGTACGTGCTGGGACGGATGGGGCGTCCGGCGCAGCTAGGCGATGTGGTCGAGGTCGAGGGCCGGCGCATTCGCGTGGTCGGGCTCGACGGTCTGCGCGTCGCCCGCGTGTGGGTGTCGAAAGGTTAGTCCGCTCGCAGCAGCCGCAAGGCGTTCGCGATCACGATGAGCGAGGCGCCGGTGTCGGCGAGAATCGCCATCCACAGCGTCGCGACGCCGGCCACGGCCGCCAGGACGAATGCCCCCTTCAGCACCAGGGAGATCGCGAGATTGGCCTTGATGTTCCGCATCGTCGCGCGGCTCAGGCGGAGCGCGTAGGGGATCTTCAGCAGCTCGTCCGCCATCAGGGCGACGTCCGCGGTTTCGAGCGCGGCGTCGCTGCCCGCCGCGCCCATCACGATGCCGACGTCCGCCGACGCCAGAGCCGGCGCGTCGTTTACCCCGTCGCCCACCATCGCCACCACGCCGAACCGCTGCCGCAGCTCGGCGATGGCGCTCACCTTGTCCTCGGGCATCAGCTCCGCGCGAAAGTCATCGACGCCGAGCTCGGCCGCCATCTCGCGTGCCGTGGCGCGGGTGTCGCCGGTCAGCATGACCAGCGCCTCGATTCCCTGGCGCCGGAGCAGGTCCACGACGTCGCGACCACCCGCGCGGGCGCGATCGGACACCGTGATGATCCCGATCGCGAGGCCGTCGCGAGCAACCAGTACCGGTGTGCCTCCCGCTGCGCCAGGCGCGTCCAGACGGCGGTGCAGGTCCGGGGAGCACAGCCCGCGCTCTTCAAACAGGCGGTGGTTGCCGAGCAGCACCTGAGCATCCTCGACCCGACCCTCCGCTCCCCGCCCGGCCAGCGCGGAGACGTCGGCGCCGGGAGTCACCTCGATGCGCGCCGCGCGGGCGTACCTGAGAATCGCCTCGGCAATGGGATGCTCTGACCGGTGTTCCACGGCGGCAGCCAGCGCCACGATGTCTCGAGCAGGCACACCATCGAGGGCGACGACGTCCACGACCTCGGGAACGCCCAGCGTCAGCGTCCCCGTCTTGTCGAAGGCCACGCACCTGACGCGGCCGGCCCGCTCGAGATGTGCGCCGCCCTTGATCAACACACCCTTGCGCGCGGCTCCCGCAAGCGCTGCGACAACCGACACCGGCGTCGAGATCACCAGCGCGCAGGGGCACGAGACCACGAGCAGCACCAGCGCGCGGTAGACCCACGTCGACCATGGCTCGCCGAGGGCGAGCGGCGGCACGAGGGAGATGACCACGGCCAGACCGATGACGACGGGCGTGTAGACGCGCGCGAACCGTTCGACGAACGTCTGGGCGGGCGCCCGCTGGGCCTGCGCACGTTCGACGAGGTGAATGATCCGGGCGAGCGTCGTATCGCGCCGGACGCGCGTCACCCGGACCTCGAGCGCCCCCCGTCCGTTGATGCTCCCGGCAAACACCTCGTCGCCGGGGACCTTGTCGATCGGCAACGACTCTCCGGTCACCGGGGCCTGGTTGACCGCGCTCGTGCCGCCGATCACCTCCCCGTCGAGCGGGATCTTCTCGCCCGGTTTGACGACAATGACGACGCCGGGATCGACCGAGTCGGCCGGCACAATCCGCTCGCCGCGCTCGTCGCGCACGAGCGCCTGGGTGGGCGTCAGATCCATCAGCGCGCGCACGGCCATCCGCGCGCGTTCGAGCGTGCGGGCCTCGAGCGTCTGGGCAAGTGCGAAGAGAAACACGACAGAGGCCGCCTCGGACCACTGGCCGAGGATCACCGCGCCGCTCGCGGCGATGAGCATCAGGACATGGATGTCGAGGGACCGCAGTTTCACGGCCGCCCACGCTTTCCGAGCCGTCAAGGGCACGCCCGTGGCGATTGACAGGCCGAAGAGCGCGACTGGCACCCCCGGATGCGCGCCGGCGAACGTCGCCACCAGTCCCAGGCCGAGCGCCCCGCCCGCGACAAGGAGCCAGACCAGTGGTCTCCATCCCCGGTCTCCCACCGAGATCGGCTCCTCGTGCTCGAGCCAGGCCCGCATGCCCGCGTCGGCGACCGCACCTGCAATCGCCGCGGCGGACAGCTTGGCGGCGTCGTACCGCACGTGAAGCCGCTGCCCCAGGAGATCGGCCGAGAAGTCCTCGACGCCAGCGAGATGCTTGAAGCGTCGCTCGATGAGGGCCACTTCTTCGCGACAATCCATGCCCTCGACCTTGAAGGTCGATTCGGCGTGCAGCTCGCAGACAGTGCAGAGGGCGCCCATCGTCAGCGTGAGCCCCCGCTCGCTTCGTCCCCGCTCACTGGAGGCGCAGTCGCCGGGGCGGCAGGCGATGGGTGGGCGACTTGCGGCGGGGCCTGGTAAGCGCCGGGCTCGCGCTCCTGCACATGCTGCAGGCCCTGCTCGAACAGCCGCACGATGTGCTGATCGTCGAGTCGGTAGATGATCAGCCGTCCGGCGCGGCGTGGCCGGACGAGCCTCATTCCGCGCAGCAGGCGCAGCTGATGGGAGACGGCCGACTCACTGAGCCCGAGCAGACTGGCGATATGGGTGACGCACAGTTCCCCGTGGGACAGCGCGTCGAGGATGCGAACCCGGCTGCTATCGCCCAGGACTTTGAAGGTCTCGGCCAGCGTGGCCACTGACGCTTCGCTCATGAGCTGAGGTCGGATCAAATGAACATCTGAACATGTGTTCATGAATTCATCATATACTCGGTCACCGCCAGCAGGCAACAGGAGGGAACCCCGTCGGTGGGGGCCGCCGTCATCGGGCAGGGGGTCCAGCGACGTCGGGCTGCACGGTCAGCGCCGCGACCACCGCAAACACCTGCTCGTAGGAAGGCTCGTTCCGCGCGTCCTCCAGCACTTCCCGGTATCGGACCACGCCCGTTCCGTCGATGACGAACACGGCCCGTTTCGCAATCCCTTTGAGCCCAATCATGTCGTCGTTATAGACGCCGTAGTCGCGAATCACCAGTTTGTTGAAGTCGCTGAGGAGCGGGAACGTCAGCCTCTGGTCCGTCTGAAACGCTTTCAGAGCGAAAAACGTATCGACACTGATGCCGAACACCTGTGCCCGGGCGAGGTTCAGCCTCGGGAGGCCGTCGCGGAGCGTGCAGAGCTCTGTCGTGCAGACCGAGCTGAACGCGGCCGGAAAAAATGCGAGCACGACCGGGCGGCCCCGAGCGGCGCTGAGCGTCACGGGCTCACGGTCCTGGTTCATCAAGGTGAAGTCCGGCGCGTCTGATCCGACGACTACAGGCATTGGTCCTCCGGCGAGGGGTGGCTCGGGCCCGTCTACACATTTTTCCGGCGTTCGGGTAGCATTTTTGGCCAGCAACTCACATTCCGGCAGGAGTCGCCAGTGATCGAGGTTCAGCACCTCACGAAACGCTTTGGCCCTGTGACCGCGGTGGAAGACATCAGCTTCCGAGTCGAGCGCGGCGAGATTCTGGGCTTCCTCGGTCCCAACGGCGCGGGCAAGACGACCACGATGCGCATCCTGACGGGTTACATGCCCGCGACCGAAGGCCGCGCCGTCGTCGCCGGCTTCGACGTGTTCGATCAGCCGGTTGAAGCCAAGCGGCGCACCGGTTATCTACCCGAGACGCCGCCGCTCTACCCTGACATGTCGGTCGCAGAGTACCTGTCGTTTGTCGCGAAGATCAAGGGGGTGCCCTCCGCCGATCGCCGGGAGCGCATTCAGATGGTGATGGAGCGCACGAAGGTCGCGGACATGGCGTCCCGGCTGTGCTCCAAGCTCTCGAAAGGGTATCGCCAGCGAGTGGGCCTGGCGCAGGCGCTCATCCACAACCCCGACGTGCTGATCCTCGACGAGCCCACGGCCGGCCTGGACCCGAAGCAGATCATCGAGACGCGGCAGCTCATCAAGCAGCTGGCGGGCGATCACACGGTCATCCTGAGCACGCACATCCTGCCCGAGGTCTCCCAGACGTGCCAGCGCGTGGTCATCATCAACAAGGGCCGCGTGGTCGCGGTCGATACGCCGGACAACCTGACGGCGCGGCTGCGGGGGTCGGAAACGATGTACGTCCAGGTCGACGCCGCAGGCGCCGACCCGTCCGAGGCGCTGGGCTCCATCGCCGGCGTGACCCGCGTCGTCGAGGCCGATCGGCGCGACGGCGTGGTCGGGTACGAGATCGAGAGCGAGCGCGACCGCGACCTCCGCCGCGACCTGGCGCGCATGATCGTGACCAGCGGCTGGGGACTGCTCGAGCTCAGGCCGATGCGGATGAGCCTCGAAGAGATCTTCCTGTCGCTGACCACCGAGGACGTCGAGGCCGCAGGGGCCGCCCCCCCTGCCGAGCCCTCTGTCGGCACCGAAGAAGGCGGAGGCGTTCAATGAGCAACATCCTGGCGATCGCGCAGAAGGAGCTCAGGTCGTATTTCTCGTCGCCGATTGCCTACATCGTCATCGGCATGTTTGCGCTCATCTACGGCTACTTCTACGTCGTCATGCTGCAGTACTTCGTGCGTGCCGGCATGCAGGGCGGCATGATGGGCGGGCCGCAGGTGCTCAACATCAACCAGGACATGCTGCGCCCGGTGATTCAGAACCTGACGGTGGTGATGCTCTTCCTGCTGCCGATGATCACGATGAGGACGTACGCGGAAGAGAAGCGCTCCGGGACCATCGAGCTGCTGCTCACCTCCCCGCTGACCGATCTCCAGATCATTCTGGGCAAGTTTGTCGGCGCCATGTCTCTCTACATGGCGATGCTCGCCGTCACGCTGCCCCACATGGGCGTGCTCTATCTGTACGGCGACCCCGAGTGGAAGCCGATGCTCACGGCCTACGCCGGGCTGCTCCTGATGGGCGGCTCGTTCGTGTCGCTCGGGCTGTTCATCTCGAGCCTGAGCAAGAACCAGATCGTCGCCGGCGCCATGACCTTCGCGACGTTCCTGATGCTGTGGGTCATCAACTGGATCGGCAGCTTCTCGAGCGGGACGGTGGCGACGATCACCAACTACCTCTCGATCATCGAGCACTTCGACGATTTCTCGAAGGGGGTCGTCGACACGACGCACCTCGTGTATTACCTCAGCTTCATCTCGTTTGGCCTGTTTCTGACCGCCAAGTCGGTCGATAGCGAACGGTGGCGCGGCTAATGATCAATCGCATCTTCGGCATCATCGGGTGGATCGGCACGGTCCTGGTGTTTGGCGCCGTCGCGATCCGGTTCGGCCGGCCGGCGTGGGATCAGTACGCCTACTATCTGGCGCTCGGCGGCCTGGCCTGCATGCTCCTGTACATCCTCAGCCAGTGGCGTCAAATTGCCGGATTCTTCACGAGCCGCCAGGCGCGCTACGGGACGCTGGCCCTGACGAGCGGGCTCATCGTGGTGGGCATCCTGATCGCTGTCAACTACATCGGCCAGCGTCAGAACAAGCGATGGGATCTGACGTCGGCCAAGCAGTTCAGCCTCTCGGACCAGAGCCGGAATTTCCTCGCCAAGCTCGACGCTCCGCTGAGCGTCCAGGTCTTCCAGCGAGAATCCGAGTTCCAGCCGTACCGCGACCGGCTCAAAGAGTACGAGTACAGCTCGAGCCAGGTGAAGACCGAGTACATCGATCCCGACAAGAAGCCGGCGATCGCCCAGCAGAATCAGGTGCAGCAGTACGGCACGCTGGTGTTGAGCTACAAGGGCCGCACCGAGCGGATCACGACGGACACCGAGCAGGACATCACCAACGCCATCATCAAGGTTGTCTCCGGCCAGCAGCGGAAGATCTACTTCTCCTCGGGCCACGGCGAGAAGGACACGACCTCGTCGGAGCGCGACGGCTACAACACGGTCGCCGAGGCGCTCAGACGCGAGAACTACGCGCTCGAGCCGCTCGTCATCGCCCAGAAGGGCGCGGTGCCCGACGATGCCACGGCCATCGTCGTGGCCGGCCCGAAGACCGATTTCTTCCCGCCCGAGATCGATGCGCTCAAGACGTATCTGGGCAAGGCGGGCAAGCTGCTCCTGATGCTCGACCCGCCGGACCGGCCCGACAGTCCCGCACTGACCAACCTCATCGCGCTCGCGCGCGAGTGGGGCGTCGAGGTCGGCAACGACGTGGTCGTGGATGTCAGCGGCATGGGCCAGCTTTTCGGGGCGTCCGAAGCGGTCCCGCTCGCCGCCAACTACCCCTCGCACCGGATCACCGAGCGGTTCCGCCTGATGACCGCCTATCCGCTGGCGCGGTCCGTCACGCCGGTGGAAGGCGGCGTCGGCGGTCGCACGGCGCAGCCCATCGCGAACACCAGCGAGCAGAGCTGGGGCGAGACCGACGTGCAGGGCCTGTTGACCTCCAAGAAGATCGGCATGGACGCGGGCAAGGACAAGCCGGGGCCGCTCTCGCTCGCCGCAGCGGTCTCGTCAGCGGCCTCCGATGCGCCGGCTCCAGCCCCGTCGGAAGATGCCGACGCGCCAAAACCAGAGACACGCCTCGTCGTGTTCGGGGACTCCGACTTTCCGTCCAACAGCGTGCTCGGCATCCAGGGCAACAAGGACCTGTTCATGAACACGGTCGGCTGGCTGTCGCAGCAGGAAAACCTGATCTCCGTCCGGGCGAAGCAGGCCGAGGACCGGCGCCTGACGATGACGGCCGCGCAGCAGAACAACGTCACGTGGCTGACGCTGCTGGTGATTCCTGCCGCCGTCTTCGCGACGGGCGTGTACAGCTGGTGGCGGAGGCGCTGAGCCATGCGCGGCCTCAAGTCGACGCTCGCGCTTCTGGTGGTCCTCGTCGGCCTCGGCGCGTACATCTACTTCGGTGCATCGAAGCCTGACGACTCCGCGACCGCTGTGGAGAAGGTCTTCGCGACGGTCGAAGCCGCCAGCATCGAAGAGTTGAAGGTCAAGTCGGACGCGGGTGAAGTGACGACGGTGAAGAAGGACGGCACCGCCTGGAGGATCGTGGACCCGGTATCGGCGCCGGCCTCCGACACCGAGATCTCCAGCATCACGAGCGCGCTCAGCTCGCTCGAGATTGCCCGCGTGGTCGAGGAGAACGCCGCCGACCTCAAGGACTTCGGCCTCGACGCTCCACGGATCGAGGTCGAGTTCAAGTCGGGCGGCGGCAAGCCGTCTGGCCGCCTCTTTCTTGGTGCCAAGACGCCGACCGGCGGCAACATGTACGCGCGGAAAGATGACGAGAAGCGCGTGCTGCTCGTCGCGCAGTACCAGGAATCGACCTTCAACAAGTCCACGTTCGACCTGCGCGACAAGGCCATCGTCAAGTTCGAGCGCGACACGATCGACGGCGTCGACGTCAGCCTGGAGGGCTCGGCGCTCGAGTTCGCCAAGGCCGGCACCGACTGGAGGATGGTGAAGCCGCTGGCCGCCCGCGCGGATTTCTCGGCCGTGGACGGCCTCGTGAGCCGCGTGCAGACGGCTCAGATGAAGTCGTTCGTCGGCAGCAACCCGACGCCAGCGGATTTGAAGAAGTACGGGCTCGACAAGCCGGCCGTCACGGTCAACGTCCACCTCGGGAGCGCGCGGGCGACGCTGGCTGTCGGTGGCAAGGCGGACGACAACAGCGTCTACGCGCGCGACGCCTCGAAGAGCGACATCGTGACGATCGAGAACTCGCTGGCCGAGGATCTCAGGAAATCCGCCGACGACTACCGGCGAAAGGATGTGTTCGAGTTCCGCGCGTTCAACGCGACCCGTGTCGAGATCACCAGGAGCGGCCAGACCACGGTGTTCGAGCGCGTCAAGTCGGAGAAGCCCGACCAGCCCGACACTTGGAAGCGCGTCAGCCCGAACCCCGGGGACGCGGACCGTCAGAAGGTCGAGAGCTTTCTGGCTGGACTCGCCGACGTCCGCGCGACCTCGTTTGTCGCCTCAACCGCGAAGACCGGCCTCGATACGCCCGCGATGACGGTTTTCGCG
>CAZCEL010000179.1:0-8742 GCA_964497175.1 uncultured Bifidobacteriaceae bacterium | reverse complement strand
GCCAGCGGCTCGCGCCGACGCGTTTGGTGAGTTGGGAAAGCTGTTCATGGCGACGCGGTTCTTCGACGAGGCCGAGCGCTCGTTTCAGAACGCCGGGCGTCTGGCGTTCCTGGACTTCCGCTGGCCCTACTACCGCGCCCACGCCCTCAGAAACAACGGCGACCTGGCCGCGGCAGCCGAGAGCTTCGAGCGCGCGCGTGGGCTGCGCCCCGCCGACTTCGCGACGCTCGTGTGGCTCGGCCGCGTGTACCTCGACCTGGCCCGGCCCGCGGAGGCCGAGTCGCGACTGACCGAAGCGCTGCGGCTGCAGCCCATGCAGCCGGCGGTGCGGTTCGAGCTGGGAAGGACGGCGCTCGCCACGCGCGAGTACGCACCCGCGGTGGAGCACCTGACGGCGGCTCTGACGCTCGCTCCCGAGGCCGCTCTCATCCACTATCCGCTCGCCCTGGCCTATCGTGGACTGGGCGATCTCGACAAGGCCGCCTACCATCTCGAGCGTCGAGCCGATCGCGGGAGCCGCCGGTCCACGGCTGCCCTGTCACTAGCGCTGCCGGATCCGCTGCTGGCGGCGTTGAACGGCCTGGTGCAGACACCTCAGCTCTATCGCGAGCGCGGCCTGGATGCCGCCGCGGTTGGAAACTGGCCCGAAGCGGTGGAGAACTACCGTCGCGCCGTGGCCGCCGACCCGACGTATGCCGCCATGCGTGTGAATCTCGGCACCGCCCTCGAACGGGTGGGTGATGCGCGCGGCGCGTTGGAACAGTACGAGGCGGCGCTCGGTCTGGATCCGCGGCTCGCGGAGGCCCATTACGGCCTTGGCGAGCTCCTCGAGCGCGGCGGGCGCGACCAGGAAGCCGTCGATCGCTACCGTGCGGCGGTGGCCGAAAGCCCGACCTTTGCCTTTGCCCATTTCAGACTGGCCGACGCGCTGCGTCGAACCGGCCAGGTCGAGGAGTCACTGACGCACTACCGTCAGGTCCTTGCGCTCGAGCCGGCTGATTCTGGCGCGCGGTTCGGCGAGGCGATGGCGCTCGTGCGTCTCGCGCGCTACGCCGAGGCGCGCGATCGTCTGACCGAGGCGATGAGCGTGCAGCCGGAGCAGCCGATGTTCCCGCAGGCGCTGGCGCGCGTGCTCGCGGCCGCGCCCGACGAACGCGTGCGTGACGGGGAGCGGGCCTGGAAGCTCGTGGAAGGGCTCCCAAAAGAGCAGCAGCACCCGGGCGTTTTCGAGACGATGGCGATGGTGCTGGCCGAGCTGGGGCATTTCGACCTGGCCATCGACTGGCAGCGGCTGGCGATGTCGGCGGCGGCGCGCGCCGGCCGACCCGACGTCGCGCAGCGGATGGCGGCCAACCTGGCTCGTTACCAACAGCGCCAGCCCTGCCGCCAGCCGTGGCGGGACGACGACCCGGACCACAGGCCCGGCCCGACGGTGGTCGCGGGACTGTTCGACCAGACCCCGCCCAGCTAAGTCCCGGCCGTGTCCCGAAATGAGCCAGGCGAGTGCCGACCGGCAAAGAATCATACAGGATTTTGGATCAGGGAAGAGGTGCGGGCACGCACGCCTGATCGGCAACAGAATATTATTGCGCGGCAATAGCTGACGTGTTACGGTGCGCCGATCGGGAACGCCTAGTAAGACTATTGCGTGAGTAGACGAGAGAAGATGGGCTCGAGTTCCCCATTAGCAGGAACGGGATCGCGGAGGCACGGGTTCCATATGGCGCTTCCGTCGGTGTCTCAGATACGTGGCGTAGTCTTCAGTTCGAAAAGGAGGCAGCTGAACATGCGCGCTCACTTCGTCGGCTGGTTCGGCATCGTTCTCATCGGTGGGCTGCTTCTCCCGGCAACGGCCGCGGCGCAGGGCGGCACCATCTCGGGCCTCGTCGAAGACTCAACGGGCGGCATTTTGCCCGGCGTGCGCGTCGAGGCGGCGAGCCCCGTGCTGATCGAAGGGGCGCTCAGCGCCTTCACCGACAGCGCCGGCCGCTACACAATCGTCAGCCTGCGGCCGGGCACCTACACGATCACCTTCACGCTGGATGGGTTCCGCACCTTCGTGCGCGAGGGCATCATCCTGACCGGTGAGCTGGCCATTCAGGTGAACGCGGCGATGTCGGTCGGCAAGCTCGAGGAGTCGGTGACGGTCTCGGGCCAGTCGCCGCTGGTGGACACGCAGCAGGTCCGCAGTCAGTTCGTGGCGACGCGGGAGATGATGGACGTGCTGCCCGGGGCCAGCACCTTTGCGGGGCGCGCGCTGCTGATTCCGGGTGTGCGCAACACGGGGATGGGCGAAGGTCAGTACTGGCCGGCCGCGCACGGCAACACATGGCGCGACGCTCAGACGACGAACGACGGAATGCGGGCGAACGTGATCATCGACGACGGGCAGTGGCAGATGGGCTGGGAGATGAACCAGGCGGCGACGGCCGAGCTGGCCTACGAGGCGGGCGGGGCGCCGGCCGAGGTGCAGACGGGCGGCGTCCTGCAGAACGCGATTCCGAGGGAGGGCGGCAACACCTTCGCCGGCACTACGCAGCTCCAGTTCGGCCACGAGAACCTGGCGAACGACAACTCCACTCCTGAGCTGCTACGGCAACTGGGTCAAGTCAACCGCTTTGCCTATAACTACACCGTTGACACCGGCTACGGCGGGCCGATTCTCAAGGACAAGTTGTGGTTCTTCGGGGGGTACCGCCGCAGAGACACGAAGACCTGGCAGGCTGGCTCGTTCTTCACCGGAGAAGGCACACCGGAACAGCGGGCCAAGAACGGGTTCCCCGCGGCCGGCACGCAGGGCTACAGCCGGAGCCTCGCGAACAGCGCCGTGCTCCGGCTCACCAACCAGTTGACCCCCAGGAACAAGTGGCGGTTGGGGTTCGAGAGGCTGGGCTCGAAGTTCCCGTTGAATGACACCGACAAGACGCGGGCACCCGAGTCGGCCAATCGCATCCCGCAGCCGGTGGGCTACCACACGCAGGCGCGCTGGACCTCGACGCTGACCAACCGCCTGCTGCTCGAGGCCGGGTTCGCGATGCAGTACAACAAGTGGCGGCGCGAGCAGTTCGAGTGGAACGAGGGCCAGAAGTCCGCCTACCAGAACCTGGCGGACAGCACCTGGGCCGGCGCCTTCTGGATCACCGGCAACCAGCCGGAATACGCCCGGGAAGCCAAGGCCAACATCTCGTATGTGACCGGGTCGCACAATTTCAAGGCGGGCTTTCAGAATCGGTGGGGCCATGTCGGCCTCGACCAGGGAGTGATCTACGGCGACGTGCGCACGTACTTCCACTTCAACGGCTTCCCTATCGGCCTGATGGTCCTGGGCACGCCCGTCGGGTCGTTCTCGGCCAACATCAACCACGATACTGGCGTCTTCGCGCAGGACACGTGGACGCTTGGAAGGTTCACGCTCAATCTGGGCGTGCGCCTCGACAGCTTCCGGTCGAGCATCCCGCCGCAGTCGGCACCGGCCGGGGCCTGGGTGCCGGCGCGGAACTACCCCGAGTTCCCCGGCGCGAAGTGGAATACCGTCGTTCCGCGGATCGGCGTGGCGTACGACCTGTTCGGCAACGGGAAGACGGCGTTGAAGGCGATGGCGCACAAGTACGTCAACCAGGAAGCGACGACGTTGGCGATGGCGGCGAACCCGATGTCCAGCTTTACCTGGTCGGCGCGCCAGGAGTTCCGGACTTGGAACGATCTGGACAAGAACAACTCGGTCGTGGCCGCCGACGGGCGAATTCAGTATGAGGAGGTCGGGGCCTCGCCGAACAAGAACTGGGGCACGGCCGCCGACGCGGCGCGCACGGGCGTCGACAACCGGCCGGGCCAGTGGGAGTACAACACCTCGGTGCAGCACGAGCTCAGGCCGGGCCTCTCGGTGGGCTTCGGGTATTACCGGCGGGACTACTTCAATCCGTGGCGGGAAGACAACACGCTGCAGGCGTTCGAGGACTACACGCCGTTCAGCATTACCGGGCCGGTCAATGCCGGGCTCGGGTCCTACAGCGGGCAGACCCTCCCCCTGTATAACCTGAACCCGGCCAAATTCGGCCAGTCGGACCGGTTGCTGCGCAACTCCACCACCGACCGCATCTACAACGGCGTCGAATGGACGGCACAGGGGCGGTTCGGGAACGGCGGCTTCTTCGGCGGCAGCGTCAACTACGAGCGGACCTTCGAGAACACGTGCGACGTGGAGAATCGCAACAACACGCTCTTCTGCGACCATCCGCGGGCGTGGCAGACGCAGTTCAAGGGCCACGTGGCGTATCCGATCCCGGGCGGCGTGATGGCCAGCGCATTCCTGCAGGGCTATCCGGGCCCGGACATTCAGGCGACCTACAACATCACCAGCGCGATTGCGGGCCGGACGCTCTATGGGCCTACCTCGCAGACGATTGCCATCAACCTGCTGCCGCGGGAGGTGTTCTTCCTCCCGTATCAGACGAAGGTGGATCTGCGGTTCATGCGGCGGTTCCGGTTTGCCAACGCGCGTATCGCCCCGGTGCTCGATGTCTATAACCTGCTCAACGCGAACACGGTCACGGCGATCAATCAGACCTGTTGCTCCGCGCGTTGGCGGGAGGTCACCGGGATCATGCAGGCCCGCTTCTACCGGATCGGCTTCGAGCTCGATTGGTAAATAGCTGTCAGCGAACAGCTGTCAGCGATCAGCGAACAGCTGTCAGCGAACGGCTGTCAGCTTTCAGCCGCTGAGAAATAGCGAGCAAGGTCGATGGCGCCGGCCCCTCAGGGGCCGGCGCCTTTTTTTGGCGGACAGCGGTCAGCACTCAGCGCTCAGCGGTCAGCTTCTGAATCAGGCCAGCGAGCATCTTCTTCACTTCGGTGGCTTGCGCTGCGAGCCGGGCGTAGTCCGCCTCGTTGAGCAGCTTCAGATCTCGTGCGAGCAGCAGGTGGTAGTCCAGCTCGCTGGCCGATCCCATCGCGATTGAACAAAAGCGTGCAAGCTCGGCATCACCGTTGCGGCCGCAGCCTTCCGCCAGGTTTGCTGCGGTGGAGGAGGCCGATCGGCGCAGCTGCCTCGTCACGCCGTAACGCTCGTCAGGAGGAAAGCTCGCGGTGAGCCGATACACCATCAGCGTCAGCTGATGAGCCTTGTGCCAAACCAGCAGGTCGCGGAAGTCCTTCACAACGCGTCAACTCGCTGACAATGTTGAGCGGATCAAAACGTCGGCAACGGGGCAAGAAGCTGGCCATTGATTGCCGAAAAATGACGGCAGCTCGCTGCTCGCTGAGTGCTGATCGCTGAGCGCTGACCGCTGAGTGCTGCTCGCTGACCGCTGAGTGCTGCTCGCTGACCGCTGAGTGCTGTTTACGGCAGTTCCTCCGGCGTCCAGGGTCTCCTGCACGGCAATCCGCGCTCGTAGCGACTGAGATTGTCGGTAAGGCGGCGGACGACGTCGTTGGGCTCGCCGGCCTTTTCGGCCGTCGCACGCACATCTCGCTGTACTGCCGCTGCCGTGGCATATTGCTTCGACTCTGCCAGGGCCATCGCGTAGGTTTCGCCCACGGCGAGGCCCGTGTTCACGCTCTGTTGGCGCTGACCGAGCAGCGCCTCCGCCATCGAGAGAGCGCGCCGGCCATCTCGCACGGTGTCGTCAGGCGCGGAGGCGAGCAGTCGCGCCAGCGCTCGGCTGAACCGCGGCTCATCGGGGAAGGTCCGCATCCCGTCGGTCAGACGGTCGCGCGCCTCCGGGTACCGCTCCAGGAGCGACAGGGTCATGGCGTAGCCGAGCGCGGCGTCCGCACGGCGCGGCTCCTGCTCCAGGACCGTCGTGTAGTGCGCCAGCGCCTCGGCGGGCCGGCCGGTCACCGCCAGGAGACGGGCCAGCGTAACGTGCGCCCGGGCATCGCCCGGCTCGTAACCGAGCGCGGTCGTGAGCTGGGTGATTGCCGCCTCGATACGACCGCTGCCTGCCTTGATCAACGCCAGGTTGTAATGTGTATCGCGAGATGCCGGAGCCGTACGGAGAACGCGTTCGAACTGTTGTTCGGCGCCCCGCTCGTCGCCCATGCGGAACAACGCGGTCGCAAGCCGGTGGCGGAGCGACGGGCTGTCGGGCGACAGCTTCAGCGCCCTCTCGAAGTAGTCGGCCGCCGTGGCCCAGTTGCCGGCGGCCAGCGACTGCCCGCCCAGGGAGTCGAGCATCAGCGCACTTTCGTTTTCAAGACCGGCTTCAATCTTCGCCAGGAAGGGATCCTCGGGCCGTGGCTCGACGTCGCCCCGTTGCGCGAGATGCGCTCGAGCCTGATCGACGTTCCCCAGACGGCGGTACGCCATCGCGAGCGGATAATGGATCGCGGTGGCGCCCTCGTCGCGCGCGAGCGCTTCCTCGAGAGCCTTCACCGCCGTGCGATCGTCGCTGCGCGCGAGCGCCACCTGACCGGCGCCAAACCATGCTGCGGAGGAGCCAGGGTCCAGTGCAATCGCCTTGTCGAAGAGCGGCGCGGCGGGTTCGGGGCGGCCCAGGGCCAGGTACACGTCGCCCAGGCGAACGAGCGTGGCCACGTGGTCCGGCTGCAGCTGCCGCGCACGTTCGAAGGCAACGACGGCTTTGTCGAGGGGGCCCCGCTGCCGGTACAAGTACCCGAGCAGATACGGCCATCGCCAGTCGTCAGGCGCGAGCGTCTGGGCGTTCAGGTAATAGGCCTCGGCGGTCTCGAGCTCCCGCATCGGCAGGAGGAGATTACCCGTCTCGCCGTAGGCATGGGCCAACCTCTCGGGCACCGGAGGCCGCTCCTCGATCGCGGCCGACAGCGCCGCAAGGGCCTCACGGATCCGGCGCTGGACCGACTCTCCCATGGCCGAGAGCTCGGGCCTCGGCACAGGCTGCAGCTTCAGACCTTCAGGAGGCGCGAGCGTCGGGTTGCCTGAGGCGGCCGGCGCCGGGTCTGAGGCGGAGCAAGCCCCGATTAGGACGACGCACACCGCATTCACGATTTGCGTCGGCATCCGCGCTCTCATCTCCTGCAGTTCGTCCCTTCAGCTCTGGTGTGGGCCAACCAGGCCACCGGTCATCTCGCTCTCGCGATACTCCAGTCTAGAACGTATCTCGTAAGCAGGGCTACGCCACGAAAGTACGAAAGCACGAAATCACGAAAGGGATTCTATGGGAGCAGAACGCTGATTGCTGAAGGCTTCCTCGATCAGCGTCGCTGTCCCGTCCCTTCCTTCAACGTCGTCCATTGATCGATGCTCACGCTGGACCATTCCTCGAACCTGCCACTCGGCCAGCGAACCCGCACCGCGGGTGCGGTGGTTGCAGTACCGAGCCCGATGAAGACCCGAGGATCGTTGGCGGATGCATAGCTTCCATCGCTGCGTGCGCGGCGCCAGAGCGACCGGCCCTCGCGCTGCCGAACCTCGACGCGAGCTCCCAGCATGTCGCGGCCGCCAGACCCGACGAGCCGCAGCCCCATCCAGTGGGACCGATTGCCGATGTTGTTGACGAGCAGGCGCACCGGACCATTCAGATTGCCGATGAGGACGTCCATGTCTCCGTCGTTGTCGATATCACCGAAGGCTGCCCCGCGTCCGACCTCGAGGACCTTGAACGCCTTGCCAGCTTCGTCGGTGACGTTGAGGAACCGGCCGTCGAGGGAATTCCGGAGCAGCAGATTGCGCTCATCGAACGGAAACGGGTCGTTCGGGCGCCCCTCTTTGAAATGGAGGGCGCCGTGGACGGCCATGATGTCGAGCCAGCCATCGTTGTCGAAGTCGACCCACGCGGTCCCCCACCCGGTGTACCCCATGCTGTGTCCGTGCAGTCGTGAAGCTGCGCTCCGATCCTCGAACAGGCCGGCCCCGCCATTGACGTAGATGTTGTGCCCTTCGGTCGGCAGGTGCGTCATGACGAGGTCTTCGTCGCCATCGTTGTCGAAATCGCCGGCATCGACGCCCATGCTGGCCTCCGGCTTGCCGTGCTCGTTCAGCGCAGCCCCCGACAACGGCCCCAGGTTCCTGAACGTGCCGTCCCGCTGGTTCATCCACAGCAGATTCGCCCGACCATCGTTCGCCACATAGATATCCAGCCAGCCGTCGTTGTCGAAGTCCGCAGTCGATACTCCCAGAGCGGGACCGAACGGGTCCGACCCGGCGAACGCCGTCCCGGTGAGGTCGGCGAACGTGCCGTTCCCACGGTTGCGATACAGCCGGTCGGTCTGCGGATCGTAGTGCTCGGGGCCGCAGTAGCTCCGCCGGTCCGACAGCACGGTGCACATCCGGTCCGTGGCAAACTCGTACCGCACGTAATTGCCCACGTAGAGGTCGAGCCAGCCGTCGCGATCGTAGTCGACAAACGAAGCGGAGATGCCCCATCCGGCGTCGGCGGTGCCGCTCACGGCCGACACGTCGGTGAAGGTGCCATTGCCGTTGTTGTGGTACAGCCTGTTGGGACCGAGGTAGGTGAGATAGAGGTCGACCCAGCCGTCGTTGTCGATGTCCCCCGTCGCGACGCCCATGCCGTGTCCGCGTGCGTCGATGCCGCTCCCTTCGGTGACGTCTGTAAACCGCAACGTGCGCGTACCATCCGCCGCGATCTGCAGGTCGTTGCGAAACAGACGGCCCTTGAGCGGCAACGGCCCGACCGGCTTGAACAGCGCGTCGCTGAGCGTCCTGCCCGGCCCCATCATCTCACCCTGGACGAGGAACGCATCGAGGTCGCCATCGTTGTCGTAGTCCAGCAGGCCGACGCCGGGAGGCATGATCTCGGGGAA
>CAZCEL010000178.1:0-8745 GCA_964497175.1 uncultured Bifidobacteriaceae bacterium | reverse complement strand
TGCAAGAGGCGACCGTTGACAGGTGCCAAGGCCTCCGCTTGATCGCTCTGTGCTTAGCGCTAAGTAAAATAGAAGCCATGGACGCCACCAAGATGGCCAGAGCACTGGGACGCAGAGGAGGACGAGCCCGAGGCATGCGGTTGTCGACAGCCGATAGGAACCGTATCGCGTTGATGGGCGCCAAGGCCCGGTCTGAGTCACTCCAGGCAGCCCGCCGCATCGTCGAGAATTTCCGATATGCCGCTGTACTTGCCGACCTGGGTGGGCGACCGCCCACGGTCAGACGCCTGAGCACGTTCGCAGGACCCCTGCCGGGGATCTATCCGTCGGGATTGTGAATGGCAGACCCAGTTGATCATCTCCAGACAGTCGGCGAAATCGTCACGGGTCTGCGCGCGCTTGGCCTCGAGCCGGTGCTTGTTGGAGGCGTGGCCCTGGTGGTGCTGGGATCGCGACGAGTGACGCGCGATTTCGATTTCGTGATCGCGCGTCCGGGCGACAACCTCGCTCGTGCGATCGGTCTCTTCTATGACCGTGGACTCCAGCTCGTCTCACGACTCAACAAGACGGGAGAAGTGCTCTCGACGATCGCCCATCGAAAGGTAGCGGCCATCCGGCTGCGCGTCGATGCGCCGGCGAGCGCGTACTTCTTCAACGCGCAGACAGGCCTTCGCGTTGACCTTCTCTTCGATTTCCCCATCGCCGCAGCGGAGCTCGCCGAGCACGCAACGCGAACCAGGATCCGCTCGCACGTGTTTGACATCGCCTCCGAGCGGGACCTCCTGCGCCTCAAGAGGATCGCAAGAGCGTCACGTTCGGCACCAGGCGACGCCGAAGACATTGCGTTTCTCGAGTCACGCCGCCCGTAGATGGCCGTGTTGTAGCGCTCGAGGGTGTACAGACCGTCGAACTGGTCGGAAATCGTGCGCACGTCGAACATCGTGAGACCCGGATCGACTGCGTGCAACGCGCTCCGCGTCTGTTCGACGCCGGCCCCCCAGTAGCGGACCGGGCACTACGTCCCGCGTAATTGCGCGCCGATACAGCCGCGCGCGATCCGGTGTCTTGATGTGGATCGGCAGAAGGAGATCGAGGGGACCGAGCGTTGCCGACGGCCGCGGGCGCAAGGACGGTCCAGCATGCGCGCCGAGGCGTCGTTGCCCATCAGACAGTTCGAGTAGCGGTCCAGGACGAGTGCCGCATAGGGCGTGTGTCTGGCGGCCCGGGGTCACAGGGCTCGTCTGCATGAGTCCACTCTACGCCCGGACCGGGCGCGGTTCGATTACCTGCCGGGTAGTTTGCGTGAGGTCCCCCGCCGGAACGATGCCGTCGACCGGCGGGTCCCCGGGCGCAGTCTTGAAAAGCCAGGATGCACGCCCGGTCGCAACCGCTGCTCGTCGGCAACCTTACGGAGGAGCGACGCCAGCAGGTCCCGCTCATCGCTACTCAGTGAGGCCAGGATCGCGTCCTGATGGTCGCGCGCCAGCCGGCCAATCGCCTTCATCGTGTCGCGTCCCTTGTCGGTGAGATGCAGGGCATAACTGCGCCGATCGGCCGGGTCGGCGCGCCGTTCGAGCATGCCGCGCTCCTCGAGCTCGTCGATCAACACGACCAGCCGGCTGGGCAGGATGTGCAGGTGGTCCGCGAGGGCCTGCTGGCTGATCCCGCCCGACGCGTTGACGGCTCGCAGGATGCCCGCGTGCGGCGGTGACAGGTCGAGGGCGCGCAGGCGCTCGGCGAACTTCGCCGCGGCATGCGCCCCGACCTGGGTCAGAAGGAACGCGGGCGAGGCGGTGCCGTGCGCGGACGAGGGGTGTCCAGCGGTTCGAGGTGGTGGGGCGCTCACGATTGACAGAATAATACCACTTGACAATAATTCATATTATGAATGATTCACAGAAGGAACGTGAGCGATCGAGCCCTCCCGGCCGCCGCCGGCATGCCGGTCCGCCGCTGGGGCCCGTGGCGGCGACGTACGCGGCGCTGTTCCTCGCCGGACTCTATCCGGTGACCGTGTTCGGCGGCCTGCCACATTTCCCGGGGCCCTGGGAGTCGGCCGAGACCATTGCGGCGTTCTTCCAGGCACGCCCCACCGCGGCCCGTCTCTGCGCATTCCTGCAGTTCGGTGCGGCGATCCCGCTCGGCATCTTCGCGGCCTCGGTCGTGGGCCGCCTCCAGTTCCTGGGCTCGCGGGTGGCCGGCACGTCCATCGCGCTCTTTGGCGGCGTCGCGACGTCGGTCACGATGATGGCCGCCTCAATCGCGCTCTGGGTCATGGCGCAGCCGGCCGTTGTGGAGAACCGCGCCGTGCTCCAGGCGCTGTACTGGCTGACGCAGGGCTTCGGCGGCACGGGCTTCTCCGTTCCCTTCGGCCTTCTCGCTGCCGGCGTGACGATTCCAGCCGGGTTCATGAGGCTGATCCCGCGATGGCTCGTGGTGCTGGGCATCGCTGTCGCGATCTGCGGGGAGCTGAGCTGGCTCAACCTGATGCTGCCCGGCGCTCTGCCGCTGGTGCCCTTGACCCGGTTCCCTGGGTTTGTCTGGATCATCGCCGTCGGCTTCGCGTTGCCCAGTTCGATCGAACGCTCACCCCCCGCGGGCGGGAACGCGACGCGAAAGACGTGACAGCTGTCGAACGCGCCGCCTATGGGGCCGGTGGCCTGCTCATCCTGAGCGGCGTCATCCACCTGGCCGTGCTGCTGATGAGCGGGGGCGCGTGGGACGGGCCATTGTCGTTGCGGAAGCCCGCGACGTTCGGTTTGTCGTTCGGCCTTACTTTGATCAATGTGACAGTGATCGCCTCGCTCGTCCCTCTGAGGGATCGATCGCGCAGGCGGCTCCTCGCTGCGAAGCACGGTCACGATATTTGTCCGCGCCACGCGACCGAGCGGGATGCAAGCGGCGAGTGCGGCTGCGGCGAAGAGCAGCGTGCCAGCGGTGATGATGCTGATGGGGTCGTCCGCCAAGACGGCATACAGGCCGATTGTCGAAAGCAGGAGTGCCGCGAAGCCGAAGACACTGAGGAGAAATGCGTTGAATCGAGGCCGCGCCAAGGGGCGCGCAAGCATGTCCGCGAACGGCACGACGTGCATGAGCCGCACATCGGGATCCACGGTCTTGAGGCGGTCATTCACCAGCGAGGTGAGCAACTCGAGCCGCGCCGTACTCCTCACCGCGAGCATCGTCGCGGTCATCTGAAACTGCGCGGCAGGAAGATAGAGCGTCGGCTGCGAGCTCAGGACCGTGCGGCATCGAGTCTGGCCCGCGACGCCGACAACCGTGTACCAGCCGAAACGAGAGTCTACCGCCCCCAAGCTTCAATCGCTTGCCAATGGGATCCGCCCGCGGCCAGACCCGTGTAGCCAGATCAGCATCGAGGATCGCGACATCGGGGGCGCCGGCACGATCCACGGCGGTAAAGGCACGGCCGCGCAGGACCGGAATCTGAAACGCTTCGAAGTCGTTCGGATGTATCGATTCCAGGTTGAGCGACGGGTTGGCGAGCGATTGATCGTGGCCTTCGAGCCACCGGCGATCGCAGGCGCTCCACCTCGCAGCGCGGAAACAAGGTCGTGACGCAGGAGATGATCAGTCGATCTTGGTCGTCGACGGGGAGCGAACACAACACCACACAGGAGGAGTTCTCAGACGTACTCGATCCGGAGCTGTACGCCCGCAGCGGTCGCTATCTTGCGGATGTGCATCCCGTCCGACGTGACCACCGCCTGTCGCCGCCGGATCGCGCCGTCGACGACCGTCACGTCCACCACATCGTCATGTCCCGCCTTGCCGGCGAGCACCCCTGCATCCCGCGCCTCCGACTCGGTCATCGGCTCGATTTCACACGGCGCGAGCAGGCGGGCCAGGCTCGCCTGGCGGGAGCCGCCGCGCCACGCTTCGGCCAGGACCGGCGCGGGCACGACCGGCGCCACGTCCTCGGCAAGAAAGCCCGCGTGGAGTGCCCACATGCGGCGGTCGTTGCGCTCCGCTGCGACGAGCGCGCCCGTGTCGTAGGTGACGCCCGCCATCTCAGGCCAACCGCCGCCGGGACCGCGTGGTCGCGCGGCCGAGTAGCGCCCGGGCGCGCGCCCGGCCCTCGGCCCTTTCCTCGGCGGTCAAGGCGCCGAACTCTCGTTCCCAGTCCGCGAGTGCGCGACGGCCGGCTTCGAGGCGCAACTGGTGTGCCGCCGTCTCGGCGAGCCAGCCACTGAAAGTCGTCCCTGCCAGCGCCGCCGCCCGCGCGATCTCGCGGGCGAGATCGCGCGGGAGGGATACGGACCGTTTCGTGCGTTGCGGCACGTGTCGATGGTAGCACAGGCGGTAGGACACTCGCCGAGGGCCGTGGCCGAGCCGTGTGACTCTTCAGGAGCGCGATCCAACAACGTCGGACCTCGACATCACGATCTCGATTGTCACCTCTCAGCGGGCGACGACAGCGGAGATCTGATCCAACAGCTTCTGCAGCTCCGGATTGCGGATGCCGACAGTCGACGCACGCAACGTGGTCAGCACGCGGCGAGCGATCCGGCGCGACGACGAATCCTCGGACGCGCGCGCTTGATCGAGAAGCGGGGTCACGCGCTCCTTCAGCGTGGCGATGCCACCGTCGACGTCCAGGTCCTCCAGCAACGCCAGCATCGCCCCGGTGCTCTCCTTCTCGCGCGCCTCGTCGTCGCGCTCGATCTTCCGTGCCGCGATCGTGTCGGCCTCTGCCGCCAGGGTTGCCGCACGCTGATTCAGCACCGTCACATTCTTGAATGGGCCGAAGTCCCGAGCGATCGACTCCAGTTCGCGCATCAGGTCGAGGCTGTCCTTCAGTGCCTCCGCTCGCACGACACGCCGGGCGAACAGGTCGTCAATCAGCTGCTGATTGCGCGGTCGGGAGCCGGTCGCCATCCCCTGGAGCTCCATCCACTCGATGCCCTCGGTCGCCGCCTCAACCGGAAGCCACGTGTGTCCGCCCTCGAAAATCAGCACACGGCGTGGACTGTTGAGTGCGCGGTCGAGAGTACGCACTTCCAGGTAGTTGAAATCGTCCGTGCCGGCCGTGGCGAAAACCGGGAACGGTACTGAATCGCGGAACTCGCCGGGCGGAAATCCGGCGCTCGAGGCGAAGACGCCAGCGATGTCCGCGCGGGCACGCCCGGCGATCAGCTCCGGGTGAAGCGCCACCATCATCGCTACGCGGGCACCGCCAGACATACCCGCCGTGTAGATGCGCGTGGAATCCACCGGAAATCGCATCGCCACGTCGGCGGCCACGGCTCTCGCTGCGTCGAGGCTGGGCTGCCAGGGTCCGTTTCTCGAATTGTTCGATCCGGCCAGGATATAGCCATATCGCTCTGCTCCGGCCTGGTAACGCTCGACCCCACGCCGCCCGCGCCCGCCAGCGTCGAAGGCGAGGATGACGGGCCACGTGCGGTCCGGCGTGAAGTTCGACGGCAGATACAGCGCGTAATGCTGCGCCGGGGCGTCGGTGCACGCCACGTCATCGACGATCTGTCCTCGCGGCAGATCGAGCGCCGACCCCGGTCCACCGGTGAGCACGCCAAGAAGCAACGAGCACGCGAGTTTCTTCATGCTTTGCACCAGGAAGGATTCACCTCGCGGGCTTCCGCATGGAGACCCTCATACACCCGACACTTGAAGGTCGCCAACGTCCGACGCGCGCGTCACGGCGGTGCGGCCGGTGCACCGAGAGATTTGCACGTCGGCATGTCCAATCGCGCCAAGTACAGGCATACTGGAGCGCGAGCATCGCACGCTCGCCTCGCGCTGGAGTCGCATGACGAAGCCGTTCCCTTTCGCGAGAGTCGTGACGGCTGGGTTCCTGGGGGCTGTGACCCTCTCGGTTTGCCTGCCCGCGCAAGCTCCTGCACCGGCTCGGCCGCCGGCGGTGAGACCCCCGTCACCCTCGGCCACCGCTGCGGTGACGCCCGCGTCGAGTCCGCGTCGTCTGGTCGATCGGTACTGTGTGACGTGCCACAACGAACGACTCAAGACTGCGGATCTGAAGCTGGACCGGATCGACGTCGACACCCCCAGCGCTGACGCCAAGGTCTGGGAACAGGTGGTGCGCAAGGTGCACACCGGCACGATGCCGCCGTCCAACATGCCGCAGCCGTCCCAGGACGAGCGGCGCGCGCTGCTGACGTGGCTGGAAACATCGCTCGACGCGGCATCGGCCGCCAAACCGAATCCTGGCCGCACGGAAACGCTCCGCCGCATGAATCGGACCGAGTATCAAAACGCCGTCAGAGACCTGCTGGCTCTCGACATCGACGCCGCCTCGCTCCTGCCGCCCGATGACAGTGGCCATGGCTTCGACAACGTGACGGTCAGCGGCTTGCCGCCGACGCTCCTGGATCGATACATCTCGGCGGCACAGAAAATCAGCCGCCTGGCAATCGGCAGCGCCGAGTCGTCGCTCCAGAGCGACATCATTCGCCTGCCGGCCGATCTCACGCAGGAAGATCATCTGCCCGGTCTGCCGCTCGGCACGCGCGGCGGGGTGTCGGTGTCCCACACGTTTGCCCAGGACGGCGAGTACGAGATCCAGGTCTGGCTGGCGCGCGATCTGGAAGGCAACGTCAGCGGGTTGCGAGAGGCGCGACCGCACGAGTTGATGGTGCTGGTCGATCGGCAGCCGGTCGCGAACTTCACGATCGAGAAGCCCGCCGGTGGTGACGCCACGGTGGTGGACAAGGATGTGAAAGCGCGCGTCAGGGTGCCCGCTGGCCCGCACGAGATCGGCGTCACATTCGTGAAGGATGGCTCGTCCCTGCTCGAAACCGCGAGGCAGCCGTTGCAGTCCCGTTTCAACGACCGTCGCCATCCACGAAGCGCGCCCGCAATCGGCCAGATTTCGCTGACCGGACCGTATGCGGCGAAAGGCGCGGAGCACACGCCGAGCCGCCGCCGAGTCTTCGTGTGTCGGCCCGCCGCAGCAGACCAGGAAGACGCGTGCGCGAAGACCATTCTCGCCGCGCTGATGCGGCGCGCCTATCGCCGGCCGATCGCGAAAGCGGAGGTCGAGGCCCCGATGGCGTTTTATCGCCAGGGCCGGGCCCGGCAGGATTTCGACGCCGGCATTGCGAATGCGTTGAGCGCTGTGCTCATCAATCCGGAGTTCCTGTTCCGCGTGGAAAGCGAGCCCAGGAACGTTCCCACCGGCGGTGTGTACCGAATCAGCGATCTCGAACTGGCCTCCCGCCTCTCGTTCTTCCTGTGGAGCAGCATCCCCGACGATGAACTGCTCGCCGCGGCGAGTGCAGGCAGGCTCAGTCGCCCCGGGGAACTCGAGAAGCAGACTCGCAGGATGCTCGCCGATCGGCGCTCGTTCAGCCTCGCGACCAACTTCGCCGGACAGTGGCTCCGGCTGCGCAATCTGGAAGCGGTCAGCCCGAACGCGCGTCTGTTCCCGGACTTCGATGACAACCTTCGTCAAGCCTTCCGGCAGGAGACCGAGCTCTTTTTCGACAGCGTGGTGCGCGAGGATCGCAGCGTGCTCGATCTGATCAGGGCGGACTACACCTTTCTCAATGAGCGCCTCGCGAAGCACTACGGGATTCCAGAGGTCTACGGCAGCCGCTTTCGCCGCGTCACCTTGGCGCCAGACAGCAAGCGTGGCGGCCTGCTGCGGCACGGCAGCATACTGTCGGTCACTTCGTACGCCACGCGAACATCGCCGATCATTCGGGGGGTGTGGTTCCTCGACGGTATCTTCGGCGCTCCGTCGCCGCCTCCCCTCCCGAACGTGCCATCGCTCGACGAGGGCACCGTGTCCGCCAGCCTTCCGATGCGCCAGAGGCTGGCCGCGCATCGCAGCAATGCGGTCTGTGCCAGCTGCCACCGCACGATCGATCCGGTGGGTTTCGCGCTGGAAAGCTTCAACGCCATCGGACAGTGGCGCGATCACGAAGTCGACGACGTGCCGATTGACGTGACGGGCGCTCTGCCGGGGGTGGGCGACTTGCGCGGCGTCGCCGGCCTCGAAGACGGATTATTGAGTCGTCCGGAATTGTTCGCCGGAACGCTGACCGAGAAACTGCTGACGTTCGCGCTCGGACGAGGCATCGAGTACTACGATGCGCCCGCAGTCCGCCAGATCGTGCGCGACGCTGGAAAAGGTCGATACCGCTTTTCCTCGCTGATCCTGGGCATCGTGAAGAGCACGCCGTTTCAACTGAGGACAGCATCATGATCATCACGAAGAAGGCGATCCCCAGGCGGACGTTTCTGAAAGGCGCGCAGGCCGCGCTGGCGCTGCCGCTGCTCGACGCGATGATTCCCGCCAGGACCGCGTGGGCGAAGACGGCGGCCAAGCCCGTGCCCAGGCTTGGCTTCGTCTTCATCCCGATGGGATGCGATCACGCTCGCTGGACTCCGCCGGGCGACGCGAGGCTCGCGGAGCTGTCGCCCATCCTGCATCCGCTCGAACCGGTGAAAGACCAGGTGACCGTCATTACGAACACGCGCCTGCAGAATGCCTACCCGGGGACGCACGACACATCCAATGCGGCATTCCTGAGCGCAGCCTTCGCCAAGCATACCGAGAGCTCGGATTATTTCCTGGGCACGACGGTCGACCAGATCGCGGCCAGGCAGATCGGCCGCGAGACGCAACTGGCGTCGCTCGAGCTCTCGATGGACCTGAACCCCCTCGCGGGCGTGTGCAACAACGGCTACGCGTGCGTGGATCAGAATTGCCTGTCGTGGTCTTCGCCGACCACCCCGCTCCCGTCC
>CAZCEL010000177.1:2660-8756 GCA_964497175.1 uncultured Bifidobacteriaceae bacterium | reverse complement strand
TCGCCGGTGTCGACCTGCGGAGCGGACGATTCCGAAACGCCTCGACCGATCAACAGCTCCGAAATCTGATTAGCAACGGGATCGCCGGGACCGGAATGCGCCCGTTCAAGCTCGATGACGCCGAGCTGGTCGGAATTGTCGCGTACCTCCGCAACATGGCCACCTTTGACAGCCGCTCGGTCCCCCTCGGCAACGCCGCCCGCGGCCGGGCGCTGTTCGAAGGCAAAGGCGGGTGCACGGCGTGTCATCGCGTCGATGGACGGGGCGCCGGCATGGCGCCGGATCTCGGCAACGTCGGCAGGCTGCGCACTGCTTCGGCGCTCCAGACCTCGGTGCTCGACCCGAGCAGCGCCATGATCCCTGTCAACCGTCCCGTGCGCGCCGTGACGAAGGACGGGAATGTGTTCAACGGCCGCCGTCTGAACGAAGACACGTTCACGATTCAGATGATGGACGACCAGGGTCGCCTGGTGTCGGTGGTGAAGGCGGATCTGCGCGAGTTCACCATACTTCTGGAATCGCCGATGCCGGCGTACAGGCGCAAGCTCACGCCGGGAGAGGTGGCTGATCTGGTGGCGTATCTCGTTTCCTTGAAGGGTTTCTGATGTCCTCGAACGGTTGCTGAGATGGCGGGACGAACACGGTTCGCACTGCTCGTGGCGTTGCTGGCTGCTGCTACGCTCGCGCTGCTTGCTCAGGCATCGCCGGACGTGTCTTACCAGCGCCTGCTCAACGCGGCCAGGGAGCCGCAGAACTGGCTGACCTATTCGGGGACGTATTTCAGCCAGCGATACAGCCTGCTCGACCAGATCAACCCGTCGAACGCCCGGGACCTGGAGCTGAAGTGGATGTACCAGGCTTCGGTGTCGGGAGCGTGGCAGGCAACCCCGCTCGTCGTCGACGGGATCATGTACGTCTCGCAGCGGCCGAACGACGTCGTTGCGCTCGACGCGAAGACCGGGCGCGTCTTCTGGATCCACCGATACGTCCCCTCCGCCGACCAGAAGGCCTGCTGTGGCGCCAACAATCGCGGCCTCGCGATCCTCGGCGACACGCTGTTCATGGGCACGCTCGATGCCCGGCTCGTGGCGATTCACACGAAGACCGGCCGCCGTCTCTGGGATGTGCCGGTGGCCGACTACCAGCTCTCGTACTCCGTGACCCTGGCCCCGTTAGTGGTCAAGGACAAGGTGATTGTCGGCGTTGGCGGCGGAGATCTGGGCATCCGGGGGTTCATCGCCGCGTACGACGCGCGGACGGGGAAGGAGGCGTGGCGCTTCTACTCGATTCCTGGACCCGGGGAGGTGGGCCATGACACGTGGAAGCCCTGCCCCCCAGGGTCTTCCTCGTCGCTGGCAGACCCCGCGTACTGCGATCCCGAGGCGTGGAAGCACGGCGGCGGCGCGGTCTGGCTCACCGGCTCGTACGATCCCGACCTCAATCTCACATACTGGGGGATCGGCAATGTGTGGCCGGACTACAACCCGGTCCAGCGCCCCGGCGACAACCTGTTCGCCGAGTCGGTCGTGGCGCTCGATGCCGATACCGGCAAGCTCCGGTGGCACTTCCAGTTCACGCCGAACGGCCAGTACGACTACGATGCGGTCCAGATCCCGGTGCTGGCCGACATGGAGTGGAGCGGCACGTCCGGCAAGCTGATGCTCTGGGCCAATCGCAACGGATTTTTCTACGTGCTGGATCGCACGACAGGGAAGTTCATTCGGGGGCAGCCGTTCGTGAAGGTCAACTGGGCGAGCGGCCTGACCGCGACCGGGCGGCCGATCCCGACGCCGCAGCCGCTCGGATCGCCCACGTACCCGGGAATTCAAGGCGCGACGAACTGGTACTCGCCCTCCTACAGCCCGAGCACTGGCCTGTTGTACGTGTCGGTCTGGGAAGACTACGGCACCTACTTTGGCGTCAGGATCCCGGTGCCCTACCGGGAAGGGCGAAGTACGTCCCTGGGGGCGAATCGCCCGTATGTGCCCGTTCCAGGGGCCCCGACGGTGCCCTCCATAGCACGCGGCCCCATCAACAACTGGACAGAAGCGGCCGGCAACGGCGCAATCAAGGCGCTCGATCCGCGCACGGGCCAGGAGAGGTGGAAATTCGACACCACCGACGTCGCCGACGGTGGAATTCTGACGACCGCCTCGGATCTGCTCTTTTCCGGCAACCGCGAAGGCTATTTTCAGGTGCTGGACGCACGCGCCGGTACGGTCCTCTGGAAGAGCAATCTCGGCGCGCAGATCGTCAATGGCCCCCTCACCTACGCTGTCGATGGCAGGCAGTACGTCGCGACGATTGCCGGGCAATCGCTCATCGTGTTCGGGCTCCGCGACTGACCTCCGGTGGCGTTACCCGACCCTGAATTCAGCGGGTGGGCTTTTTCCGAAGATCGCCGTACAGCAGCTCCTCGGCAAATGGCACACACTTGAATTCCAGCAGCTGGACGCCCTTGTCGAGGCGCCGATAAAGAGGCATTCGCATGGTCCAGGGGCGTGTATACAACTTCGGGTCCTCGATCGTCGCCTCGTAGTTGAGCAGATCAGCGCCGATTGGCGTGTACCGCTCGATCACATGCAAACGGTCGCTCTGAAAATTGCCCGCGCGATCGAACCAGGCCAACCCATTGAAGCTTGTCACGTCCACGACGAGGGTTTGGCCTTCCCATCGGCCGACCGAGTGGCCCATCCACGTGTCGATCGGACTCTCAGGCACCGTTCCGAAATGAATCGTGCGGGCGGCCGCCGCGTACTCGTAGATCATCATGACCTTGTCGGTGCCTTGCACGATTTGAAACGGAAAAGGCATGTAGGTCGCGCGAGGGATACCGGGCAGATAACACTTCGCTTCCGGATCGGCTGTCCAGCGCTTGTCGAAGTTCTCCTTCTTCTTGGCCGCGGCCCAGGGTTGGTAGGGGATCTGGCCGTCCACGACGCCGAGCCCCGCGGGCGCCGCGAGCAGCGCCCCGAGTTGCGGCGGCCCCGGGCGCGCCTCGTGCGCCTCGACATCCCAGTTCGCCGTGTTCAGCGCCTGCCAGATCCCGTTGAGATTCGGTCGTCCGTCTGCCGTCCGCGGTGCCACCGGCTGCCCGCGTGCGGGCCCGACCGCCATCCAGAGCGCGGTCAGCGTAACAACCGCCACACGACGAGCCGAGCCCGTGTTGCCGCGCCCCATGAAACGCTCCTCCCCCGCGTGGCTATTTCGCCGAGTTCCGTCGGGTCCGCGCGCCCGCGTTGCTCCCGCTGGTCTTTTTCTCGAGGACCTTGCGTGCAGCTCGCTCCTCGGCTCGTGCACCGCTGAGCATGTTCCGCATGCCGTAGTTCCCCTCGTGGCACGCATACTCGAAAATCTGCCAGTACGCCGGATCTTTCTTGCCCGTGACCGCAAGCGTCCAGGGTCTGGTCCACGTCGTGGGGTCGTCGACCGTCACCTCGATGCGCACGGTGTCGGCATCGACCCGCGTATACCGCTCGATCAAGTGCAGCGTCGACGATGACTTGCGAAAGCTGGTCTGCTCGCCGAAGTTCGTCACATCGACCACGAGCGTGTCACCGTCCCACCGGGCGCGCGAGTCGCCGATCCACTGGCGGATCTGCCCCGTGAGGTGCGGACTGCCGTCCAGCGGAATCACGCGCGCTTCGTGCAGCCGCTCGTAGAAGATCGTGACGTGGTCAGGCGACTGCACGATCTGGAAACCGTTGTTGTACTCGCTGGGAAACCAGGTTTGCGGCAACCCCCTCGTGATGCACCGATCCGTCAGCGCCAGGTCCTCAGGGCCGTTGAAGGGGCCCTTCCCGAAGCTCCCCCCCACGAAGCCGAGCTCGGTCCCTGGCCTAACGACACGCTTCTGAGCCTCCGGTGTGTACGGGGGAATGCGCCCGTTGGGCGGATCAATCACCAGTGAAGTGCGATAAGAGACCTGCTGGGCGCCTTCGTACCAGTGCACCGGCCCCTGCTCGTTGCCCACCTCCCCTTCGCGATTTGCCTTGTCATCGGCGTACCTTTTCTTCAGCGTCTCGACCCGCTGCCGGTACTCGGCCTCGGTCAGCATCGCTTTTTCGCCCAGTTCGACCGGGCGTTCAATGGGGACGCCGATCTCGAGATCGGTGGTCCACACGCCCTGCAGATCCGGATGGCCCCACGGCGTTTTGGGAACCGTCCAATGACCGGCTGTCGCCGTGTTGGCTGCGGGCACTCCTTGAGCAGCGATGGGCGCGGAGGGCCAACCCACCACTGCGCAGAAGCCCACGGTCACGCCAAACGCCACCAGAAATCGGTATCTCATGTCCCGCTCCTCTCAATCTGTCCGGTACCGATCAGCACCAGCCCTTGCCGCTCAGTGACGATCATGGCATCAAATTCGGCGTTTCGATCATGTAACCCGCATGGACGGCACCCCCGGGCGAAGCTACACCCGCGGCAGGGGCTGTCAACTCCGTTGGCCTGGCGTCGGGACGAAGGCGAGGAATCTCCGCGGGTTATCGACGAGCACCTTCCGGATCGTCGTCTCCTTCACCCCGGCCAGCCGCAGCTTGGGCACAAACTGCACCAGCACGGTCGAAAACCCGTTGCCCCAGTTCGCCTTGTAATGCGCCGGGTTGCCCATGTCCGAGGTCAGCAGGAGCTGGTCCTCGACGCCCGCGTCGACGAGCATCATGAAGCGCTTCACCTTTTCGGCCTCGGGAATATGAGACCGGGCCATTTCGTGGCCCACGGGGCCGAAGTCCACGAACGCGCCGCGCCGGGCTATTCGCTGATGCGTCTCCATCTTGGGATCCTGTCCGACCTGGATCGTCGCCAGGTGGCCGATGCACACACTGCCCGGTCTTACGCCCTCGGATTCGAACAGGTCGAGCTGTTCCAACGCACACGTCGGACAGCCCTCGTGCGGCACGTGCGTGAAGATCGGCAGATGGGTCTGCAGGTGAGCCTTGGCAATCGCGCGGAGGACCTTGCGTTCGTCCTGCTGCATCTGGAGCGAGGTGCCAATCTCTCCAAACGCACCCCACCGGTACTTCGCGGCATCAGCCACGAACTCGTCCACAAGCTGCTGCTCAGTGGCCTGGGCGATATGCGGGGGATACGGCGCAAATCCAAGATCCTCGAGATAGCCGCCCGCCAGGACGACGTGGACAGGCGATCGCAACGCAATCTGCCGGACACGCTCGACCTGCTCGCTCGTACGCCGTGTCGTCGTGGCGTTCACGAGACACCCCAGCCCGTCGGCCTTGGCTCCCTTGAGCTCATCGACCATCAGGTCGACGTCGTTGCCAAGATGCTCGTGGATGAGCGTGGCGCCGTCAGCCAGCGCGTCGGGCGATAGATCCTTCAGGATCGTTCTGATGACCGCGCCCTTCGCCACGCTGATGCGCTGCACGCTCCTGTACGTCGTCTGCGCGGCCGAGACCGCGCCTCCGTCACCGCGCCACGCCGTGGCGAGGCCGGCACCCACGCAGGCAGACAGGGCACCTAGGGCCTGACGACGGCTCAATCGGGGCGACTGCGGGTCGTGAGGGTTCATGTGTTCCTCCGGTGCGCTGGTCAGACTCGTCGAAGACCGCGCGCGTGAGGATACCTCATTCCGTTATTTCGGGGACGGTCACACACGGGCGCTCCATCGCCCGCGTCGGAGTCGCGGGAGGTTGTCAGGATCGAGTCGGACCTGCGGCGCGTGGTGACCGAGTTGCGCGTCCGCGGGAACGCGTGGTCGCGTTCTTGTCCACGCGCAGTTTCCAGGCCGCGTGGAGCGCGCCAGTCAGCACGTCGCGAGTCGCTTTCGCAAGGCGTATGTGCGTGGCGCCCATCCGGCCCCAGCCACCAGCCACGGAAACTAAAACCTCCGGCTGCTCGGCCACGAACTCGGCCTGGATCTCAGGTGTGAGCACCAGGTTCCCGAAGCCGTCCTTCACCGAGGCGAGGGTGGCGAAGATCCGTCCGCCGACCGGAAGTCGACGGCGCCCATGTGCAAGCCTTCCTCGGCGCCCTCGAAGCTGAGGGCGATGCGTTTGAAGTCTGCGGCGGTCACGAACCGACTCCTGAAGACCATCGCCAACGCGTACAGGCGATAGGTGGTTTCGGAAATTAGTCCAG
>CAZCEL010000177.1:0-2650 GCA_964497175.1 uncultured Bifidobacteriaceae bacterium | reverse complement strand
CCAGTGTGCCGGCCCCCGATCGCTACGGTGCGCTCGGCTTGCGCGTCACGTCCGGCAGCGCCCAGGCCGTAATCGTCGACCCCGAGGGCACCAGCAGAATCTGGCGGCCGTCGAGCAGGAACGTCGTCGGCGCCGTGCTGTCGAAGGGGGAAGGGGCTGACCAGGGACCGAGAACGGGCGTTCCGCTAACCGCGAAAAGGCCTTATGTGGTTGCTATCGTCGTTCGACGCAGCCTGGTGAGGATGTCCCGGTCTCGGCCCAGACGGGTGTCGGCTCGGCGCTCGTTCTCTTTAATTGCTGCATTTTACGATCGCGGTCCGCGCCTCTCGTATTGGAACGGGTGCTCGACCGGGGGGACGTCAGGGTCTGATGGAGGCGCAACGCTTCCCAGCGGACTTCGACGGCATTATCGTCGGCGCACCGGCGAATTACATGACACGGCTCTCGGCGCAACTTGTCTGGGTCGCGCAGGCGCTGCACAAAGAGACAGGAAGCTTTATCCCGTCAGCCAAGCTGCCAGCCGTTCACCGGGCCGTCCTTCAGGCATGTGATACGCGAGACGGCGTCGGGGACGGCGTGTTGGAAGATCCGACTCGATGCCACTTCGACCCGAACGTCTTGGAGGGCAGGAGCGGAGACGCGATTGTCTGACTCCTCCACAGGTGGAGGCCGCGCGAAAAATCTACAGCGCATCCCTCAATCCGCGCACGCGGCAGCCACTCTATCCGGGTCTGGTCCCCGGAGGTGAGCTGGGCTGGGCGACAGGCGTGGGCCCTGTCGTCAAGGAACCGATGACGCTGGCCACGGGGATCTTCAAATACGCGACCTTCAGGAACGAAAACTGGGACTGGCGGACGTTCGATTTCGACCGCGACAGCGCGCTTGCCGACACGATCGATGCCGGGACGACAAATGCCATCGATGCGAATCTGAAACCGTTTTTCGATCGCGGCGGGAAACTGATCCAGTACCACGGCTGGGCCGACCCCGGAATTACGCCGCTGAACAGCATCAACTACTACAAGAGCGTCGCCGAGAGACCGGGGGCAGCGATGCTCGGCGACTCGTACCGCCTCTTCATGGCTCCAGGAATGGCGCACTGCGGAGGCGGCGAGGGACCGGACAGCTTCGATGCGATTGGCGCGTTGGAACGGTGGGTCGAGAACAAGCAGCCGCCGGATCGACTTGTGGCGTCACGCCGACGAAACGGCAAGGTCGATCGCACACGCCCCCTCTGTCCATTTCCGCAGGTCGCGGTGTACAGAGGCGCGGGCAGCACCGATGACGCCGCGAATTTCACCTGTCGAGCACAATAGACGGTTGGAGACCGGCCACCGGCAGCTCAATGTCGAGGCGGCGGCCGGGGCTCAACGAGCGTTCAGACCGTGACGACTTCCAGGATGTCAGACAGATCGGAAAAATCCTTCGGATTACGCGTATGGAGGGGCAGTCCCGCCGCGTGCGGTTTCGAGGTGCGTGTAGCGAAGCACACCCTCGAAGCAGGCCGCAGTGACGACAGTCGGCAAACCGTCTGTCGGCGGCGTGTCGGTGGCCCCGTCGCGGCAGATACGAACCGCGCGATCCCACGTCGTCGCGCGCTTTCGGTGCGCCGCCTGCGGGCTGAATCGACTGGTCGCCTGTTCCTGCAAAGGTCGCGGGTTCTGTCCGCGCTGGTGCCGGTGGACTGATTCTTCGATCGTCGGTGCGAGCGCGCCTCGACGCGTGATCCGTCACAGATTCGGTTTCTTGAGCAGTTGCTCGAGCGCATCGAGATGGGTGGCGAGGAACAACTGATCCTTCGGGCGCCCCGCAGCCTGCTTTGACGTGACGATGTGCGTCAGACGTGCGGTTGGAACTGGGACGCCTTCGATCATGAATGTCCGCCGCTCGGCCCACACCGTCTCGAACTCGAAGCCGTTCATCACGAGCGTGAAGTCAACCAGCAGGTCGTCCGGCCCAGTGGCCCGCGTCAACGCACGTCGTGCCACTATCTGCTCGGCCAGCCAGCGATCGCGCGGGCGCTCAAGGGGTTCCTCAGTCAGCCACAGCTCGAGCTGCGCGGCGTCACACGCCGCCCAGGCCTCTTCCAGATTGGCGGGATTCAGCGGCATGAACAGGTCATGGTCTTCTGTCGCAAAGATGGCCTGTCCACCAGGACCGTAGAGATTTGCGCCGGAAACGCCGATCAGCACGTAACGCACGGATCGTCGCGCAAGTTCCCGGGCAAGCGGCGCGATCGGATGGGTCACTGTTCTCGGGGCACGAGCGTGGCGCGTGCCGCGAGGGACGCCGCGTATGCGCGGCTCCCGCGCCAGCGGCCGCTCTTGTCGGCGCCGGACTGATTCCGGGGCATCGCCTCCACCTGCGCGAGGAGCGCCAGGTAGTCCTCGGTCATCTCGAAGCGGTAGGACTTGGCGAATTCGACTGCTTCGTGCAGCGCACGGAGGGCACGTTCCAGCTCTGGGTCCACTGCTTCAATTCTACCGTCGTCTATCTCATCTCGATGTCCGCGTGCCGCCGTACGTACGGCGGGTTCCGTCGTCCTTCAGACGGCTCCGGCTGAAGCCGGATACTACCGACTCCGACCACGACGTCCTCCGCGTACTCCGAATCTGAAGGTGCTGACCACCCACGGTCATGTGTTCGCAGC
>CAZCEL010000176.1:5490-8785 GCA_964497175.1 uncultured Bifidobacteriaceae bacterium | reverse complement strand
AGCGCGACGTGGTATCGCCGCGACACGTACAACATGACGAGAACGGTGCCCACCCAGTTCTCGGCGAGCGACTACACCATCATCAACATCGCCAACCCGCTCGACGGATCGAGTATCCCCATTTACAACCTGGACCCCGCCAAGAACGGCCTGCTGGACCGGGTCGATACAAACTCAACCGACACGCGCCTGCGGGCCTTCAACTACAACGGGTTCGAAATCGGCACGTCAGGGCGCTTCCGCGGGGCGTCGTTCTTTGGGGGTTGGACGTTCGACAAGCGCGTGTTCACGCATTGCGATGACATCGAGAACTGGGGGAGCCTGCCAGGGGCCGTGGGCGTGTACCCGGCGAGTGCCACCAATACCAACCAGCCGAAGTCGGACTATCACTACTGCGACCAGCGCAACCTGGACATTCCGTTCTTTCACGAGTTCAAGCTCGCTGGCAGCTACATCCTTCCGTGGTATGACATCCAGGTGAACGCTGCCTTCCAGAGCTACCACGGGCTGCAGCTTCCGACGCGGTGGACGCTGAGCCGCACGACACGCTATCCGGCCGACTGCAAGGGAGCCTGCGTACCCAACGGGCTCGTGATTCCCAACCTGACGCTGGCCAGCTACCAGGTGGATCTCACGCCGCCCGGGAGCGATTACTACAGTCGCCAGAACCAGATGGACTTCGGCATCCGGAAGCTGTTCCGACTGAGGCAGTACCAGTTCTCCGGTCAGTTCGACTTGTTCAACGCGTTCAACTCGAGCTACATCCAGACGCAGAACGTGCAATTTGGTTCCGCCCTCGGCACGCCGACCAAGATCCTGACGCCGCGCCTGCTGCGCCTGGCGCTGCAGATGCGGTTCTGACGGTCTCTGTATCGCTTCGCATCCCGAAGGTCCGGGTGGCCACCGTCGGTCACTCGGGCCTGCCGTCCACGGTCCGACCAGCCTACAGTCGGACCGGCATCCGTCCGATGCGGTGGGTATGCCGGGTGCGCCGAAGCGAGTGCTGCGGCGTGAGATCGCCCACCTCGCACGTCTCTTTCGCGGCGTTGTCCTCTACTTCTATCTGCCGCTGACGATGCTCCTCGTTGGGCTGCACTTTCCGTACGACACGGATGCATCCCTCGTCGAGCCTCGCTCGGCGACGCCGTTCTATGAGGCCGTCTATCAACCGGCCGGACAGGGCGGGCGGGGCCTCGACTACGAACAGACGTCGATTCTGGCGGCGGCGGCCTCGAACATCGAGGGCCAGATCGCCGAGTTCGTGAACCGCTACCAGCTTCACGACAAGCGCGTGCTCGACGTCGGATCGGGACGCGGCTACCTCCAGGACATCGTCGTCGATTACACGGGCCTCGATCTGTCTGCCAAGGTCAGGTCGCACTATCACAAGCCCTTCGTCGTGGGATCGGCCACCCAGATGCCGTTTCCCGACAGCAGCTTCGACGCCATCTGGACCGTCTGGGCGATCGAGCACATTCCCACGCCGGAGAAGGCCCTCTCCGAGATGCGGCGCGTGATCAAACCGGGCGGCCTGATGTTCCTGATCGTCGCCTGGAACTGCACGTCGTGGGCCGCGGATGGCTTCGACGTACGGCCGTACAGCGACTTCACGCCCGCCGGCCAACTGATCAAGGCGAGCACGGTGGTCCGGGGGACACTGGTCTTCGACGTCAGCTATCGTGTGCCCACGCGACTCATCCGATGGGTGCAATACGCCGTCGGGGGCGCGCGGACGCCGCTGCGCTTCACGGCGCTCCGGCCCAACTACGAGGTCTTCTGGCAGCCCGACAGCGACGCCGCCGTCTCGCTCGATTTCGTCGAAACGATGCTCTGGTTCGAGAGCCGCGGTGACGCCTGCCTCAATTGCCGGGGCCTCCCTGGCGATCTGTTCACCTACGTCAAGCCGCTCGTCATCCGCGTGGAGAAGTAGCGCGGTCAGCGCCAGAGACACGGCTCTCTCTAAGGGACGTCGTGCATGTGCTTGTGGCTGATGCCCTCGCTTGGCAGCGCGGGCTTGAATTCCTTGTGGCAGCCCTCGCACGTTTCCACCAGTCGGCTGTTGGCGGCGACGAGCGCCTGCATGTTCATGGCCTGGCTCGCCTTGAGAGCAGCCATGCCCGCGTCCGACAGGGCGCGGGACCATTTCTGCCAGTTGGGCTGCTGGGTCATCGTCGTGTCGTTGACCCCGGTGCCTGGAAGAGCGATGAGGCTGCCGGCCGCAGCCAGTTGCGTCGCGTGTTCGGCGACGATCTCCCAGTCCTCGTGGGTCTTGGGTTGCCTGCCGTCGCGCTCGACATCCCACAGCGCGTGACCGGCGTGGTCCACGAGCGACACCATCTCGGCGTTGATGCTCACGGGAGGCCCTTGGGGCGCCGGAGACGCGTTGGTGGCAGACCGCGCCGGCGGCTGGGTCGACGTGGGGTTGCAGCCGCCAAGCAGCGTGCCCCCTGCGGCAAGCGAGAGCGTCAACATCAGAGGGCTGACGTGCATGGGCATCCTCCTAGTGATTCGAGTTGTGCTGTCGCACCGTCCCTTGCCGGGCAAGGCACGTACCAGGCGCGTGCTCCTCGGGCACGACGCATCGGCGTTGACGTTTTCCCGGAACAGCTGTGGCCGCTGGCCCGGCGCACGGCGCACTATTTCCCAACCGGTGTGAAAAACCCGCGGACACTGAGTCAGAAGGTTGGGCGGCGGTCCGCCCACGGGCTCGCCTGTTCGAGCTGGGCGGCCAGCCTGAAGAGCGTCGCCTCGTCGCCGAAGCGCCCCGAGAACAGGACGCCGATGGGCAGGCCGTCGGCCGTCCACACGAGCGGCACCGACATGGACGGCTGGCCCGTTACGTTGTAGAGCGCCGTGTAGGGCCCGAACTCCGTGATTGCCTTGGTGAAGGCAGGCATGCTCACCGGCGACAGGCTCAGGACACCCAGCGGCACCGGCGGCTGGGCCAGCGTGGGGCTCAGGACCACGTCGTACTGCTCGTGAAACCTGGCCATGGTCAGCCCCACCTGGTGCGACATCGCAATCGCGCGCGCGTAGGCGACGACATCCGTTCGTCGTCCCTGTTGGCTCATCGCCCAGGTCACGGGCTCGACGTCCTGCTCGGTCACCTCGCGTCCGAGCGTCAGGGCTGCATCCGCCAGCGTTCGGGCGACCGAGACGTTGACCACGTTCAGGAACGCCTCCCGCATGAGCGCGTTGTCGACCGGCAGTCGCGCTTCGTCAACGTTGTGGCCAAGACTGCTGCAGAGCTTCGCCGCGTCATTCGCTGCCTTCCGGCACACCGGATCGACAGGAG
>CAZCEL010000176.1:0-5480 GCA_964497175.1 uncultured Bifidobacteriaceae bacterium | reverse complement strand
GTGCCGCCTAGCGGATCGATGATGAGCGCAATGCGGAGCCGGGCCGGTGCGACCCGCGTTTCCTGCAGAAAGGAACGCTGTGGCCGTGGCGGCGCCAGGAACGGCGACCCGAGCTCGCTGCCGCTGGTGGCATCGAGAAGTGACGCTGCATCTCGCACCGAACGCGTGACGACGTGGTGGCAGGAGAAACCGTTCCACGATTCGAACTGCGTCGGGCCAAGCGGCACGCGGCCGCGCGTTGGTTTCAACCCGAACAGGCCACAGCAGGACGCCGGAATGCGAATGGACCCTCCACCGTCGGTCGCATGAGCCGCGGGCAGGATGCGGGCTGCGACCGCGGCCGCTGATCCACCGGACGAACCACCGCTCGTCCGGTCCATGTTCCATGGATTGCGGGTCTGACCATAGAGCGCCGACTCCGTGGTCGTCGTCAGACCCATCTCGGGCGTGGTGGTCTTGCCGAAGAGCACCAGGCCGGCGGCCTTGTAGCGGGCCACCAGCGTGCTGTCGGTCCCTGCGACCGCGGACTGCCAGACGCGGCTGCCCGCCGACGTGACGGTGCCCTGGAGATAAACGCCAAGGTCCTTCAAGGCGAAGGGCACACCGCGAAACGGACCCGCTGGCAGCCCTCGCTTGATGTCGGCTTCGGCCCTGTCGAAAAAGAGCTGGCTGAAGGCGTTCAGCTTCGGATTGACGACCTCGACGCGCTGGCGGACGGCGTCCAACAGTTCGCCTGGTGTAACCTGCTTTCGCGCGATCAGGTCAGCCAGGCCGATCGCATCGTACCTGTCGATCTCGGCGGCCAGCCCCGCCAGGCGTGACAGCGCCAGGCCGGCACCCGCCGCGACGGCGCCTGCGATGATCCCGCGTCGATCGAGGTCCATCGTGTCGATCCTGTCCGAGCAGGTGCGGTTCGCCCGCCCCTTCACGCCCGATGCTCACGGGCGGTCGTCACTGGAGGGTCATTATCCGACATGCCCGTGCGGAGGACCAGGCGTCAGAAAGGCGGTCGGCCGCCGTGACCACGGGGCCAGCGAGGTCAAGGCCTCGCGTCAAGTCGACATCCGGGATCTGAGGGGTTCGAGGCCGACGAGCGGGTTGCGCAGCTTGAGCTCGCGGAACATGGAGAAGTCGCGGTCCGCGCTCCAGAGCTCGCGGACGCCGTGGCTCAGGCACAGCGCGGCCACCCGCGCATCGTGAACCCTGGCACCCGTCACGCGCGCCTGCAGCAGGACCTCGCGCAGGCGGCCCGGATACTCGTCGTTCTCGGACAGGACCACCAGCGAGGGCGACTCGAGCCATGCGTCGATCTGCCCGACAGCCAGATCCACGGGCGTGGGCGTGCGAAAGATTCGCGGGTGCGTCACGATGGCCAGAAACTCGTGGAGGCAGGGCCACGGAATGGCCCACTCCTGTGACGATTCAGCGAGCGCGGCGACCGATGTGGCCGCGCGCTCGTGCCAGTCAGACTCTTCGCGGTGGGCGTAGACCAGGATGTTCGTGTCGATCGCCGTCACGCGCCGCGCTCCGCGTAGACGAGATCGCGAATCGCCGCCCAGTCCTGCAGCGACCGGCCCGCCACGAGGCCGTCCCCGCGAAAGCTGGCCTTGCGCAGCGTGAATCGGGCGCCGCGCCTCCTGTCGGCCACGACCAGGCGAAGGCCCTGTTCGATCAGCGCCTTGACGGTCGTGCGGTCCTTCAACGCCACGCGCTTGGCCTGCCGGAGCAGCGCATCCCCCAGCTCAACGGTCGTCTTCATACATCGAAGTATACCATCATGCCCATAGATATGTATCACGAAGCGGGCACGTGAATGAGGCCGTACGGCGGGAAGCGGGGACGGAAGGTCACGTCCGCGAGACGAGGCGGGCGCTACGTTGAGGAGGCGCGAGGCCGCCCGAGCCGATCAGCTCTGCGCGACGTACTCCGTGCTCCACTCGTGCGGACCCCAGAGGATCACAAGGCGACCGCGATCGGCGGCCGTCGGCACGAGCGCAACGGAGAAGGGGCGCGACGAGGCGCCAGTTTCCGAATGCGTCAACTCCACCTCCGCGACGGTATGCTTGGGGTCGTACTGCGTGCCCCAGACGTCCGGCTCGTGGTTGAAGACGAGCCGCCAGCCGTTGCCGACGCGCTTGAGCCAGATGCCGTACAGACCTGGTGTGCCAGGGACCTGGTTGCCGGTCGCGATGACCGTCTTGCCGAACCTGATCGGTCCCTCGTTCTTGAAGCGTGGCACGCTGGCCCTGGTGAGCTGGACGACCGCGCCGACAGGCGTCGACATGAGGCGGGCGAAATCGGGACCGTCGGTTGGCAGGCCCGGGCTCGTGCGGGTGCCGGCCGCGTTGCCGAGCCGTTCGCCTGACACGAAGGTCCGCTGAAACTGGACACTGGCGCGGCGGCCGCTCGGGGGCACGAGAGCTGATTCGCTGCGCTGGCTGAGCATGATGAAGCGCAGCGCGATGCTCAGATCTTCGTCGTGCGCGCGGTTCGTGGGCACGTTCGGCCGATCCCCCGCGGTGAGATCGGGGATCGGCAGGACAGGAAACTTCAGGTCCGCCGAGGCTTCGAACCGGCCCCAGCGCAGCGTCAGGCGGCCGGTGTCTCCGTTCTCAGGCAACAACGCGGCGACGAGCGTCGGGACCGCGGCCGCCCCAACCGTGCGGGTGAGTGGGACCTGGCCGACGACCGTGGGCTTGGCGGCCGCGTCCTTGGGCACGTCGGTCAGCTCGATCTGCCACCCGTCGCCCTTCCCCTGCAGCCACACGTCGTACCGCATGCCCGCGGGGTCTGGCCTCCCGGCGGGCTTGCCAATCTCGAGGGCGTTGACGAGGACGGGACCGGTCGCAGTCAACCCGGCGATGCGGACGCGTGCATCGGCCGACGGGTTGGCCTCCTGAAGCGCGCGATACGCCGAGTCGTCCGCCCGGAGGTCCGGCGCGTACGCGACCGTGACCGTGCGGCTCATGAGCGACAGCTCGGAACGCAGCTGGCCGTCACGGGCAGGTTGTGCGGGCTTGGCCGGCGCCTGTCCCGATACAGGGCCGGTAGTACTCAGACCGACGACGAACACGCTCAGTCCGAGCGCCAGGACGTAAGGGCCGCGACTCATAGCTACCTCTGTGTTGACGTGGACCTTGGAAGCCGTCTTGCAAATGTCGTCACGCCACGGAGACACGAAAGCACGAACAAGAACGCTCAAGGCTGGGCTTCGTGCCTTCGCGTTTTCGTGGCCGATCTGCGTGTGCGACGACTCGTCGCGTCGCGCCTCCGGGCCGCCACACCAAGGGCGCGTGCGGTCGGGTCCGTCAGGCTACTGCTGGCCGACCGGCGTCTGCCCGGCTTCGACCTCGGCGAAGCTGAAGAACCCGAGCATCATCTCGTCCTGCGTGCGCGGACCGAAGTTGATCGTCTTGTTCGGATCGAAGGTCCGCTTGGCACCGCGATCGGCCGAGTTGTCGTACAGCATGTCGACTTCGATCCGCGTGCCCTTCGGCAGGAGCTTCGGCTGCTTGTACTTGTAGGTGACCTGCCACGTCTGGTCATATCGCGGGACGTCGAGGAGCAGTTCCTTCCGCCCATCCGGATAGACCGCCACGTAACGGGCAGCCGTCGCGCGCAGGTGGGCATGCGGCCACCACGCGAGCACCAGCGTGTCCTTCTCGAGCGTCTGCGCCCCGCCAATGCGGTAGTTGACCTTGTGCGGCGGAATCTCGAAGCTCAGCGGCCCGATCGCCCCGCTCTGCACCTTGTGCTTGATCGGCCCCTTCGCGAAGTAGAACCCGATCTCGGCCTGGTTCCAGTAGCCGCTGCCCGCTCCGGCCTGCTTGTAGTAGTGCATGTTCATCAGGATGGTCGAGCCCTTCTTCAATTGTCGGCCGAAGCCCTCGGGTAGTTGCACGGGCTCGGCGCCGCCTGCGATGCAGCCCAGCGACAGACTGTCGGCGCCCTTCGCGGTGTCGTCCGCCCGGTCCGCCGTGGCGCCGGGCTCTCTCACACCGCCGCACATGTGGTGCACCGTATCCTGGCCCTTCAGGTAGGTGCCGGCGCGGAACTCCCAGGCCCGGACGAACACGTCCTGTGGCAGCATCTCGTCGGTCAGCTTCGTGTGGAACGTCCCCTGCACGTCCTGCGCTTCGTCGTTCACGAAGAACGGCTCGGGCATCTTGACGATCAAATCGGGCTTCCCCAGGGAATAGCCGCCATTGGCCGCTTCGGCTTCGGCAAACTTCACCGGCGGAGGCGCCTTCGACTTGTCACCGCCCGGCGCGCCTGCGTCGACCCAGGCCACGATCGTTTGAATCTGCTTGTCCGTCAGGCCCCGCTCGTTGGAGAAGACGCCCCTGGGGGCGTCGGCAAACCAAGGGGGCATCTCGCGCGACTTCTCCTTGCGCGCGATCGCCCGAGCCCACGGCCGAGCCTCTTCGTAGGTCATGAGCGACATCGGCGCCACCAGACTGCCGATGTTCAAGCCCGCGGGCTTGTGGCAGGACACGCAGTTGGCCTGCATGATCGGCGCGACGTCTTCGTAAAAGGTCACCTTGTCAGCCGCGACCGCGGGCACAGCGTTCAGGAGCAGTGCGCCCATGATGGCGACAGTCGTCCGCAACGCGATTTTCATACGGGACCTCTCTCTCATGACTGGTGCCGTTCGACGATGAGTGTGGTTGTGAGCCCCGCGCTCACTTAACGTCAAATCATCCTATACCTTAGCGGTCTCCTGTCAAGCAGAATCACGCGACAACCCGCGACTAATGACCTATCCTTCCCGGCTGGCCTGCCACGCCGCACCCCCTCACCAGATCTGCACCAGTCCGCCCGGACGACCGCTTCCGGCTCAGACGGACTTGGCCCGTGGTTCGTTCCATGCCGCAGCAGGCGGTCCAGTGCAGCGGCAAGCGGCCCAGAGGGCGGCGGGCTGTCGATGCAGCCGCGGGCGGTCAACCCCGCGTGCGCCCGCCGGAGACGATGGGGACTTTCAACTCGAACGTTCGGCCGCTTCTCAGAATCCGAATCGACGCAGTCGAGCCAATCCTGGCATCGGCGACGAGTCGATAGAGCTGCGAGGGGTCCTCGACGGTCCGGCCGTTGAACGACAGAATCACGTCGCCCGGCCGGACACCTGCGTTGTACGCCTCGGAGTTGCGGGCCATGCGAATGACCAGGGCCCCTGCCGTACTCGTGGCGCCGACTTCCTCGGCCAGCTGCGGCGTGAGCTTGTCGATGACCAGAATGCCGCCGATCGTGCCGCGGCGCACTTCGCCGTACGTCACGAGCTCGTCGACCACGTGCCTGACCAGATTACTCGGGACGGCAAACCCGACGCCCTGATAGCCGCCGCTCTGGCTGAAGATGCCGGTGTTGATGCCGACCAGCTCGCCCCGGGTGTTCACGAGCGCTCCGCCCGAGTTGCCGGGGTTGATGGCGGCATCGGTCTGGATGAAGTCCTCGTAGTCGGTAAAGCCGAGGTTGGCCCGTCC
>CAZCEL010000175.1:0-8819 GCA_964497175.1 uncultured Bifidobacteriaceae bacterium | reverse complement strand
GAAATAGGCAAACGCCAGCGTGAAGCTGCCGTCCGGATTCTTCAGATACCCGTCATAGGCGGGATAAATGGGCTGGTTTCTCTGAGCGGCAGCGGTGGTGAGCAGCGGTCCCGACAGGGCCGCGACTGCCAGAAGCAAGGTTCCACGATTGGAGGACTTCATCGAACACTCCACGGTCTCCGGCGCGCTGGATTTGCTATAGTACGCGGTGCCCTTCGTCTGGAGCAATACGAGGAGGTCTCGGGATGACACGAACCGCTGGCGCCGTCGCCTTCGTGCTCGCCGCCCTTGTTCTGGTTGGTGCGGGGCCGGCGTTCGCCCAGAACGGACCTGATTCGCCCACGTTCAGCAAGGACGTTCTGCCCATTCTGCAGCGCTCCTGCCAGCGATGCCATCGGCCCGGTTCGAACGCACCGATGTCGCTCCTGACCTACCAGGACGTGCGCCCGTGGGCCCGATCGATCAAGGTGCGGGTCGCGGCCCGGCAGATGCCGCCGTGGCATCTCGATCGCAGCATCGGAGAGTACCTGGACGATCCCTCGCTCACCGACCAGCAGATTGCGACCATCGTGAACTGGGTGGATGCCGGCGCGCCGCAGGGCCATCCTGCCGACGCTCCACCGCCGCTCACGTTCACGCCGGTCGACGAATGGGCCTTCGGCGAACCCGATCTCGTGGTGCGGATGGAGAAGGGTTTCACCATTCCGGCCGCGGGCCCGGACTTCACGCCCAACGAAATCGTCGATCCCGGGATCACGGAAGATCGCTACGTCAAATGGGTGCAGATCATCCCCGACGCGCACTGCTGCGTGCACCACTCGCACGTGTACGTCGTGACGCCGGAAGGCGCGGACACCGACGGCCTGGCACTCGGCGTCGGCTCTAACACCGACAACGAGGTGGATCTCATCGAGTACGCGGCCGGCAACGACGCGGACCTCTTTGCCGAGGGGACGGCCAAGCTGATCAAGGCGGGTTCGAAGTTCCGCTTCTCGCCTCATTACCATCCGTACGGCGAGGTCGTTCACGATCGGCAGCGGGTGGGCATCAAGTTCTACCCAAAGGGCTACCGGCCCGAGTACGTCGTCACGTCGCACCGCATCCGCACCGACGTCGGCAACCAGTGGGCGCTCAACCGCGAGAAGGTCGAGGACGTCATCCTGCGCGCCGGTCACAAGATCGACATCAACGAGCCGCGGATGCCGACCGGAGCGCTCGTGGAGGAGAACCCGCTGCACAGCGCCACCATGCTCAGCATCCCGCCCAACACCGTGGCGAAGCACGAGCGGTTCTGGCCGCTGCCGAAGCCCGCGTTGGTGATGAGCTTTCAGCCGCACATGCACTTTCTGGGCACGAGGATGCTGCTCGAGGCCATCCACCCGGACGGCCGGCGCGAGACGCTGACCGACGTCACCAACTACGAGCAGAACTGGCAGATCACCTACACGTACAAGACACCGCACCTGTTCCCCGCGGGGACGATTCTCCATACGGTCTCGTGGCACGACAACACATCGAACAACAAGCACAATCCGGATCCGACCTCCTGGCGGGGCTGGGGCAGCCGGACGATGGACGAGATGGGCCACGGCTGGACCGATCTCGCGTTCCTGACCGAGGAGCAGTATCAGAGGGAAGTCGCGAGGCGTCGGGCGCCCGCCGCGACCAATCAGCAGCAGAATTAGGACCTCCCGATACTGCGGGCGCCGGGGCCCCGCGCCTCGTCACGATGTCGAGCGCCCAGAGGGTGAACGGCCATGACGCGGTTTGCACGGACGGCACCTCTCGCGGCAGCGCTCGCCCTTCTTCTCGCCTCGGCGCCGCTGTCCGGGCAGCGCGGCGCGACGCGGGGTGAGTGGCGCACCTGGGCCGGCGACCTGGGCGCGACCCGCTACGCGCCGCTCGACCAGATCAACGCCTCCAACTTCAGCGCGCTGACGCCGGCGTGGCGCTTCAAGACCGAGAACCTCGGACGCAATCCAGACTTCAACCTGCAGGCGTCGCCGCTCATGGTGAACGGCGTCCTCTACTTCACGGCCGGCGCCCACCGAAGCGCCGTGGCCGTGGATGCCGCAACCGGCGAGCTGCTCTGGATGCACCGGATCGAGGAGGGCAAGCGGGCCGAAGCCTCGTCACGCCGGCTCTCGGGGCGCGGCGTCGGCTACTGGACCGACGGCAAGGGCGACGAGCGGATCTTCTATGTGTCGATCGGCTACCAGCTCATCGGCCTCGATGCGAAGACGGGCCGGCCGCTCCGCGACTTCGGCATCAACGGCGTGGTCGATCTGAAACAGAACAACGACCAACAGCTCGATCCGATCACGGCCGACATTGGGTGGAACGGCGCACCGGTCGTCGCGAAGAACGTGGTGATGGTGGGGGCGTCGCATCGAGCCGGGACGGCGCCGCGCAGCAGAGAGAACGCCAAGGGCTACATCCGCGGCTTCGACGTGCGCACCGGCAAGCGGCTCTGGATCTTCCATACGATTCCGCGGCCGGGCGAGTTCGGCAACGACACCTGGCTGGACGACTCGTGGTCGTACACGGGTCACACCGGCGTGTGGACGCAGATGACAGTGGACGAGGAACTGGGCATCGCGTACCTGCCGGTCGAGATTCCCACCGGGGACTACTTCGGAGGCCATCGGCCGGGCAACAACCTCTTTGCCGAGAGCCTGGTCGCGCTCGATCTGCAGACGGGCCGGCGCCTCTGGCACTTCCAGTTCGTCCATCATCCGATCTGGGACTATGACGTGCCGTGCGCGCCGATCCTGGCCGACATCACGGTCAATGGAAAGCCGATCAAGGCGGTCGCGCAGCCCACCAAGCAGGGCTTCGTTTACGTCTTCGATCGTCGTACGGGGGAACCGGTCTGGCCCATCGAGGAGAGGCCCGTCGAGAAGGGTGCCGTGCCGACCGAGTGGTACTCGCCGACGCAGCCGTTCCCGACGAGGCCGCCCCCCTTCGAGCGCCAGGGGTTTCTGCTCGACGATGTAATCGATTTCACGCCCGAGCTCAAAGCCGAAGCGCTGAAGATCGTGTCGCAGTACAAGATTGGTCCGCTCTTCACGCCGCCCATCACGCGCGGATACGAGGGCAAGATCGGCACGCTGTTCGTACCGAACGGCGCGAACTGGCCGGGTGGGGCGCTCGACCCGGAGACGGGCGTTCTCTACCTTTACTCGCATACGCTGCTGCGCGTGCTGTCGATGGTGAACGACCCCAAGCGGTCGGACATGAACTACATCAGCGTGGGCGGTGGCGACGAGGGACCTGGACTGACCGTGCAGGGCTTGCCGCTCGTCAAGCCGCCCTGGGGACGCATCACGGCCATCGACTTGAACAAGGGCGAGATCGTGTGGCAGGTCGCGCACGGCGAGACGCCCGACAACGTTCGCAACCATCCCGCGCTCGAAGGCCTCACGATTCCCAGGACCGGCCGTACGGGAGGCGCGGGCGGAAGCTCGGGCGGCATTGGAACGCTCGTCACCAAGACGCTGGTCATCGCGGGCGAGGGCGGCGTCTTCACGACCCCCTCGGGCCGGCGCGGCGCGATGCTGCGCGCGTACGACAAGACCACCGGCAATGAGGTCGGCGCCGTGTACATGCCTGGCGCGCAGACGGGCGGACCGGTCACCTACATGCTGAACGGCAGACAGTATCTCGTCGTCGCCGTCAGCGGCGCGGTGTTTCCGAGCGAGCTCTGGGCGTTCACGCTACCGCAGGGGAAGTGAGAATCGGGCACGATCGTCTGGATGATTGACGTCACGCGCCTCGATACTTCGCCTTCATGTGGTGATACGAACGGGAGACGAGCTCCTTCAATACCTCCATATCCACGTCACCGAGCTTCTTGATGTACAGGCATGACACGGCCGTCTTGTGGGGGCCCAGTCTCTTCAGGAGCTCGGCCTGGCGCAGGACACCCGTCGAGACGTACAGCGTCAGCGCCTGGCTGCGCGGCGAGAACCCGATCATGCACATGTCACCCTCGCGGCCGCTGTCGTACTTGTAGTGGTACTGATCGAAGCCAACGATACTCGGGCCCCACATCCGGGGCTTCTTCCGGGTGACGGATGTCATCAGCTCGAGCACCGCGAACGCATCTTCCCGGCGCCGGGCATTGCCGATTCCGTTGAGGAAGGCTCGCACGCTGGAATTGTTCGGTCTGGTCTTCATCTCAGCCATCGCGCCCTCGGTCACTTCGACTGCGTGAATTTCTGTATCCGCCGGCCGGCCGCCGTCTCTGCGACGTACACGTTGTCCCGTGAATCCACCGCAATCGTGTGAGCGTATCGGAATTCACCGGCATTCGGGCCGGGCCGGCCGAACTCGCCCACCTCGCGACCGCTCGTCCGCTCCAGGATCCGAACCTTTCCGCTCCCGAGATCCATGACGAACATGAACGTCTGGCTGGCGTCACGTGAAAAATCGATGTCGGTCGCCCGCCAGGTCGCCGACTTCTGATCGGGCGGATCGATCCCGATGGTCTGCTTCAACTGCCCCGTTCTGTCGGTGACGTGGATGCGGGCATTCTCACGATCGCAGGCGTACACCAGACCGTCCCTGCTGCCGTTGATACAGTGCGGATGGCCGCCTCCATAGACGCTGAACTGCCCCGCTCCCTCGCCGGCCGAACCCCACTGCCGCAGGTACTTTCCCTTCGCGTCGAACACGACGACGCGATTGTTGCCGTAGCCGTCGGCCAGATAGACCGAGCCGCGCTGGCCCGTGACCGGGTCGGGGGCCGAGTCGACATAGACGTCCGCAACGCCGTTCAGACGTGTCTGGCTCTGATTCAGGCCCGGCTCTGCACACGTCGGATAGAAACGATTCGGCCGCCCGAACCAGTTCTTGCCCGGCGGCGGCGCAGGTGCCGGATCGACGCCGTCGCACACACCCTTCTCACCAATCTGCAGGAGTAGCTGCCTGCCGTCGTGCGACCACTTCTGGACGATGCCGTCGGCGTTGCCGCCGATCCAGATGTTGTTCTCGAAGTCGACGAAGCAGCCGTGAATGCTGGTGGGCAGGACGGCGGCCGCACCGGACGGCGCGAGGCTTGCGTCGCCCCAACTGTGTATCAGATTGCCGGCCGAGTCGAATTCGAGAACGGGCGGCGACGCAATCGACTGCGTGCCGTCTGTGAAGGCCACGCCTCCTCGCGAGAACCCACGCGTCACCGCAATGACGTGATCCTGAGCGTCGACACAGCTCGCGGCGACATCTCCTGTGACCCACTGATGCGTCTGGCCCGCGGCATCCCTGGGAGCGGGTAGCGGCTTGGGCCAGACGGGATCCACCTGGTATCGAAGCGAACCCTGCTGGGCGCTCGGCGGCTGCTGCCGGAAGCCGACCGCCACGAGGACAGCGATAAAGATGGCCGCGACGGGGACTCTTCCAAGTCGCACGGCCCTGGTTGTCATGCTCATCGTCGTTCTCCTGGCCACCGACGCCACTGACCACCGCGAGGCATTCTACGGGAACGCCTTGCGTCAGATTTCGCGAAGATCATTCAGGATGTGCGTCGCCACCCGCACCAGCTTGGCCCTGTCAGCCTCGGTGCCTATGGTAATTCGCAGGTACTCGCTGACCGCCGGCGAGCTGAACCAGCGCACGAGAATTCGGCGGTCGCGCAGGCGCTGGAGCCAGACGTCGGCAGGAAACCTCGGCGGACGTACCAGGAGAAAATTCGTCTGGCTTGGCAACACCTCGAAGCCGAGTCTCGTCAAGTCACGTGACAACCCCGCGCGGGTGCGGATGATCCTGCGGACGTTCGCACGGTAGTACGACAGATCGCCGAGCGTCGCCGCGGCGGCAACCTGGCCCAGACCGTTTACGTTGTAGCTCTCGCGGATGGTATCGAGCGCCGCCACGAGCTGGGGGTGGCCGACCACGTAGCCCACGCGCTGAAAGCACAGCGAGTAGGCTTTCGAGAACGTCCGAGCGACGAGCACATGCGGATGCTTCAGGGCGAGCGACAGCGCGTGCTCGCTCGCGAAATCTACGTACGCCTCGTCGAGCAGCGTCACGCCTCGCTGGGACCGGCACAGCACGTCCAGCTCGCTCGTCCGATAACCGCGCCCGCTCGGCGCGTTTGGTGTTGTGACGAGTGTCAGGGCCGCGTCGAGCCGCCATCGCCCCCGTCTGGCAAGGCGAGCCACGTCGGGCAACCCGAAGTCGCGATCGAGCGGCACAGCGTTCCCCTCCGCCCCGTGCGTGGCGGCCAGCACCGGATACAGCGAATAGCTGGGTGTGAAGTATTGGACGAGAGAACGGGGATCGGTGCGCGCCCCCCGTCGGTCACGGCGGGGCTCGACGAAAGCTCTGACCGCGAGCGCCAGGCATTCATCCGATCCGTTGCCCACGAAGATGTGCGCGGGCGTGCACCCGTGGAGGCTGGCCAGACGTTCGCGCAGCCTTTGCGCGGTGGGATTCGGATAGAGCCGCAGCCGCTGATCCACCGCCGCCCGCACGGCCGCGAGCACCTTCGGCGACGGCGGGTACGGACTTTCGTTCGTGTTGAGCTTGATGAGCCCGGCGACTCCTGGCTGCTCGCCGGGCACGTACGGGCGCAGCGCGCGCACCAGAGGCCGAATGAGCGACAAGGGCACTGTAACGGGACGCGCGCGGCTCATGATGCCGCGGCAATCGAGTCCACCGTGATGGTCTTCGTCCGCGCGTCCAGGGCGCCGGTGACCCTCACTTTCCGCCCGGCGAACTTCTCCGGCATCCGCTGATCGCTCAGCGTGAAGACGTCCTTGCCATCGTCCAGGACGTACATGGCATCGTGCGCCTGGACGCAGGCGATGGTGCACTCGGCGTCGGTTGGCCCCATCCGCATCTGCCCGTGACCGGCCCTGGCACACATGTGGTCGGTGATAATACCGGTGAACGTCTGCTTGCCCTGTGCCGCCGGGAGCGCGGCCACGGCAACAAGACTCAAGAGCACGCGCTTCATCAGGATGTCAAGCAGACCGCCACGAACAGGAATCCGGCCAGAGCCGGATGCCACGCCTTCGGGGCCTCGTGCCGAGCTTCGCCCTTCGCGTCTTTCGTGGATCGCTCGTGCCCTTTGTAGCCCTCAGTGGCCCGGCGTCATGATGTGCGCCGTCGTCGTACCGGCATTCATGATCCAGGCGCCGCCCATCTTCGGGTTGTCCGGCAGCCCGAGCGACTGGGCGGTGGCGCCCGGCACGGCGATTGTCGAGTGCAACCTGGCGCTCGCCCGGTCGGCGCCGTCGAGCGAGTAGAACACCGACCCGAATTCTGGCTTCACGCGCGTGCCGTTGGCCTCGGCGGCATCCAGGCCTGCTTGCCTCTTGGCCTTGTCGGTCTCGGCTTCCAGACGCCGGTTCTGGGCGACTCGCTCGAGGTTGCCGATGCTGGTGCACTGGACCGCGAACGGCTGCTCGCCTGGCTCTCCGGACCGGTCGTAGCAGACCAGGCGGTTGGTGCCCTTCCGCAGGGTGTCGTACGAGTAGTCGGGCTTCCACTTGATGACCGTCGCGCCGGCCATCATGTTTCGGGGGGCGGCGGCTGTGGCGCGATCGATGATTTCGTCATTCGTTTGCGCGAAGGGGGCGGTCGCCACCGTGACCACGCCGAGAACGATCGGGAGCAGGCGCTTCATCTGTCTACCTCCATCTGCCGAGGGATCGGGGCCCTCGAGTGCCCGACTAATATGTCACAGACGGCGGCATTTCGCGACAGGATGGCGTGGGCCGGTTCATGCCTGGAAATCGCTTGCAGCCGTGGTCGGTCGAGTAAGCAGAAGTCAGGCTGCAGAGGTCTTCACCTGGGGTGTTATGCTGAGCCCTCATGGCTCGTCGACAGTCCGAGTGAGATAGTGCCAGATCAGCTGTCGGTCCTCAAACTCGTAACCAGCCGCCTCGAGGCCGCCGCCATTCCTTACATGATCACGGGCTCGATGGCTGCCGGTCATTACGCCCAGCCGCGCTTCACACGGGACATCGATCTGGTGGTCGAGCTGCGGCCTGGCGATGCCGAACGGATGGCGGCGCTCTTCCAGGGCGAGTTCGACTGCGATCCGACGGCGATTCGCAGGGCCATCACGCGAGAGTCCATGTTCAATCTGATTCACATCGAAGCCATCGTGAAGGTGGATTTCGTCGTCCGGAAGAGCACCCGATACCACCTCGAGGAATTCGGCCGACGACGATCCGTTCCCATCGACGGGCAACCCATGTGGATTGTCGCTCCAGAAGATCTGATCCTGTCGAAGCTGCTCTGGGCCAAGGACAGCCGTTCTGAGCTGCAACTGCGGGACGTGCGCCAAGTCATCGACGCTCAGCAGGGGCTTGATTGGACGTATCTCGAGCAGTGGGCGCGGACGCTGACGGCAATCGGCCTCTTGCATGAGGTTCGCCGGTGACCGACACGGCACCCGACGTACAAGTGCGCCTCGACCGCCTCTTCGAGAGCTGCTCGGGAAGCGACCGCGTTCGAATGGCCTGTGAGATGTTCGACCTGGCACGAGCGTTGATGGTCGCGAACATTCGAGCCCAAGACGCTGCCATTTCGGCCGGAGAGCTGCGCGTGAAGGTCTTCGACCGAACGTATGAAGGGGATTTCGGACCCGAGGAGCGGCTTCGCATCGCGGCACGACTGCGTCGCTGAACCGTCGTCGCGTCACTCAAAGATCTCATCGCGGAGCAGGGGCCCCGCGCCTGCCGCCGACGGGCACCGGAAGACTGGTTTCTCACTCAACACTCGCCGACGCCGGGCGCCGCCGGGCTCGCGTGGACTTAGTAGTACTTTGTCACATTCGAATGAATCCCGACGGAGATCGTTATTCGCCT
>CAZCEL010000174.1:0-8877 GCA_964497175.1 uncultured Bifidobacteriaceae bacterium | reverse complement strand
ACGAGATCATGCCTAGTCTCGTGGGCTCGGAGATGTGTATAAGAGACAGGGACACCAAGGGCCGCGATGGGGATCAGCCGGCGGGAGAACGCCGGTGACTGGCTTTCGTCCGGGCCACGAGATCCCGATAGTGACGCCGCAGGGGGCGGAACCCCGGACCAGGCCGCCGTGCCCGATGAGGTCGGCAGATCGACCAATCCTCTCGATTGCCGAGTCGGCGGTGATGTTGTGCGTTCTGGTGTCAGACGGCCTCAGTATAACCGGCCAACACCAGGGCTCGAAGGCATGGCAGCCGACGCACGGAGGAATCCTTGACTTTGACGTGCTCCGGGTATACGACAGGGTGAATCCTTTCGCTCGACGGCCGTCAGTATTTGCTGGTGCCGGCGGGAAGGATGCTCACCGCGTTTTGCGCTGCACCCCAGCGCTGAGGTTGACGATGAAACTCCGCGGCGTGCTTGCATTGCTGCTTCTGGGAATACCGGTTGTCAACGCAGCCGCTCCCACATTTCACGCCGACGTCGAACCGATCCTGCAACGGCGCTGTCAGAGCTGCCACCGGTCCGGCGATATTGCGCCGATGTCCCTGATGACCTATGCAGAGGTTCGCCCGTGGGCACAGGCGATTCGCTCGGCAGTATCTCAGAAGAAGATGCCGCCCTGGTTCGCCGACTCCGCGTATGGCGCCTACCGGAACGATCCGTCCTTGTCGAAGCCCGAGCTCGAAACCTTGGTCGAGTGGGTTGACGCAGGAGCTCGCCAGGGCAATCCGAAGGACGCGCCCAGGCCGCTCGAGTTTGTCGACGGCTGGAGGATCGGCAGGCCCGACGTCGTGATTGAGATTCCCAAGCCGTTCAATGTACCGCCCAGCGGAGTCGTTCCATATCAGTACATCTCGGTTCCGACTGGCTTCAAAGAAGACAGATGGGTCGAGGCGATCGAGGTCCGGCCGAGCAACCGGAAGGTGGTCCATCACATCAATGCGTCGGCCAGCCCCGGAGGGTCGACAGCGCCGTCCGTGGACTTTCGCACGTCCGACGTTGAGCAGCAGCTGCTGAAATCCGGCCGCGAGATTCCTGAATTCGCTGAGCGCGAGCTGCTGCAGACCTTTGTTCCCGGGGGTGCTCCGCCGATGCTCGAGAAGGGGCAGGCGAAGCTCATCAAGGCCGGCTCGAACATCAACTTCCAGCTCCACTACACGACGACGGGCAAGCCCGAGCAGGATCAGAGCAGAATCGCCTTCATTTTCGCGAAGGAGCCGCCGACCGAGCGCATCAAGAGCATCCTGGTGTACAACCGGACCTTCACCATCCCCGCGGGTGCTCCCAATCATCCCGTTGTCGCCCGGGCTGCCGTCGCGCGCGACGTCCGGCTCGTGTCGATGCTGCCGCATATGCATCTTCGGGGGAGGGATTTCGAGGTCCGGATCACCTATCCTTCGGGTGAAACAGAAACCGTGCTCCGCGTGCCGAAATACGACTTCAATTGGCAGATCAACTATTACCTCGCGTCACAAAAGCTGTTGCGACAGGGCACGATCATCGAGGTATCCGGGCACTTCGACAACTCTCCGAATAACCGCCATAACCCGAACGCGAACGCCGACGTCCGCTACGGCGAGCAGACCTGGGAGGAAATGCTGAACGGCTTCATGGAGGTGGCGATGGAGCCGGTTGCGGAGGCTGCTCCCGTGCTGGGGAAGGCACCGGCGGTTTCGCCACCGAACGTCGTGCCCCGGGCAAACTAGGCTGGCCGCCGATCCGCAATCTCCGCCACGACCATCTCCCGCCGCTCGGTCGGCTGCCGGTTCCTCACTCGACCTCGTCGAGCAGTACTGCGTTCGTTGTCATGACAGTCCACTACGCACCGGCGGACTGGCATCGCTCGACGAGGACAATCGCGACCTCGGCCCGAAGGCATGGCAGCCGACGCATCAGGTGCAGGAATCCTTGACTTTGACGTGCTCCGGGTATACGACAGGGGGAATCCTTTCCGCATCTCTCCCTTGGAGTACAGGAGGTCTGTCATGAGCAGACGGTTTCTCGAACTGATCGGTCTGGCCGCTCTGATCGTGGTCGTGATCGTACTCCTGAAGCTGGCGCCGGTGCCCGTCGCGGGTCAGGGCTCGGCCGCGCCGGCCTCGGGGACCGAGACGGAAGCAGCGGGGCCGCCGGCCAGGACCCCGTGGGGCGATCCGGACCTGCAGGGCATCTGGACCAACGACTACGAGATACCGCTGCAGCGACCCGCTCGGTATGCCAACAAGGAGTTCTTCACTGATGAGGAGAGAGCCGAACTGGACCGGGCGCGTGCGGGCATCATCGATCGGGACAGCCGGCCTCATACACGTGGAAGCGAAAAGGACGTCAGCGGCGCTTACAACGCAGCGATATTCCTGACGCACAAGCATACGGGCCGGCGGACCTCGCTCATCGTCGATCCTCCGGATGGGCGTATTCCTCCTGTCACGCCGGAGGCGACCTCGCGGAGGACTGCGCTGCGCGAGTATCAGCTCGCCCTCCTGCAGAACACGGACGTGTGCAAGAACAATCAGCCCGAGTGCGCGGGCGGAAAGTACGGACCGCCCTCACCGCGGCGCCTGGAGCCGCCGCCACACTATGCAGTCGGCGCCATCAACCGGTCCGATGGTCCGGAGGACCGGGGATTGTCCGAGCGGTGCATGGCCGCGCGCCTGCCGGATTTTGGCGGTATCACCGGGTTTTTCCTTCAGATCGTGCAGTCGCCTGGATCCGTGTCGATCTTCTATGACACGGGTCAGGGACAAGGGTGGCAGCGCATCATCCCCGTGACCGACAAGCCGCACCTGTCGGGCCGCGTCCGGCAGTGGTGGGGGGACTCGCGCGGCCGTTGGGAAGGCGACACGCTCCTCGTCGACGTCACCAACTTCACTCCGAAGGCAGACTTCCAGGGCTCCCGCGAGAACCTGCATCTGGTCGAACGCTGGAGGCGCGTCGACACGAAGACGATCGAGTACACGGTCACGATCGAGGATCCGACCACGTGGACGAGATCGTGGACCGTCAAGCAGGAGCTGTCGAAGCAGAACGACCAATTGAACCGGGTCTACAAGGAGCCGCGGTGTCACGAGGGGAACTATGGCATGCCTGCGCTGTTGCAGGGCGCACGTGCCGAGGAGAAGGCGTACGCCATGAGGCGCGGACCCCATCCGGCGTCGATCTGCAATACCGGATGTGGGGGGATCGAGAATTTCCAGGTCGGCGTTGCCGATGTCGAGGTTGAGGATCCTCGGCCAAACGGCGGCCGCTGACGAGCCGATAGCTGATCGCTGACCGCTGCCCATTGAGAGGAAGCAGCCATGTCGAAGTGGATGACCTTAACCGTTCTTGCGCTTGCGACTTCTTTCGGCCTCGCCGCGTCAGTTCAGAGTCAGGGACGCGTGGGCAGCCGGGTCGAACCGTTCAAGCCGCCTGCCGAAGCGAGAGTAAAGCTCCCCCCAGGCTCCAGCTCACCACTGGACAGCTGTCCGCCCGACCAGGACGACATGTGCCAGAGATTCCGGGCACTGGCAGGTCATTTCTTGCGCAACAACAAGATTCCCGCCCGCGACCGGGAGCTCCTCATCCTTCGAACGGCGTGGTTGAGTCGCGGCGAGTACATCTGGGCGGCTCACCACGCCGACTACGCGACCCAGGCGGGGCTCACGCGCGAGGAGGTGGCGAGGATCACCAAAGGACCGGACGCGAGCGGGTGGAGCCGGTTCGATGCGACGCTTCTTCGTGCCGCCGACGAGCTGCAGGCGAGCCGCTTCATATCGGATGGGACGTGGAAAGCGTTGGGCGATCGGTACGACGACCGGCAGCGTCAGGAGGTCGTCCTGACGGTCGCGAACTACACGATGTTGGCCATGTACTTCAACTCCACCGGCACGCAGGTGCCAAAGGGACGGACGGGATTTCCCGCCGGCTAAGGGCGCGCAACTGCGCCGCCGACAACTCACCTCTCCCCATCTGAGGGAACGAGTAGCCGGTGCTCCGTCACGGACGACGAAGCTGCGCCGCAAGGCTCGTCACTTGCACTTCGAGTCGTTTGACTTCCCGCACGATGGCATTCTTCTGGAGCTCCATCCAGAACCACACCTTCATGAGCGCGATGCCAGCGAACGCGAGTGCTGACGCGGCACCCCAGCGCATCATGTCTCTGAGCTCCTCCGCCTGCACGAACCGCCACGCAAGGACACACGCCACGGCGAAGAACGCCACGCCGGCGATCCAAAGCGCGGCGTTCCAGAACCGGAGTTGCCCCTCGAACGTGGCGAGGACCTGTCGGTGGAGCGCCTGATCGGCGCCGAGGCGATCGAAGAGCTGGGTATCTTCTGCCGACAAGGATTGACGAATGGCTTGATCGAGATCGGTCATGGGATCCTCCCTCTGCGCGAGTGTGCTTCGTTGCGACCGGGCGCGGCGGTGTTCAGCCGCAGCTTGATCGCGTCCCGTGCGTGGTGAAGGCGCGACTTGACCGTCCCCGCCGGAATCCCGAGGACCGATGCAATCTCGTCCACGCTCAATTCCTCACGGTAGAACAGGTGGACGACGGCGCGGTGGATCGGCGGCAGTTCCCGGATGGCCGTCGCCAGGTCGATTTGTTGCTCGGATGTCACATCCCCCCCTGGCCTGGACACTTCGTCGGCCGCCACCGCCTGCGCGTCGAGCCTCCTCCGCCGCATGTTGGCCCGGAGCGCATCCGCGCATTTGCGCGTCGCAATCCCGTAGATCCACGCGCGGAACTGCGCGGGGTCGCGTAGACCTCGCAAACCGCGGATGGCTCCGACCCACGTGTCCTGTACGACGTCGCGCGCCGCTTCGGCGGAGTCGCCGGACCCGCCGAGCACCCGCGTCACGTAGCGCAGCAGTCGCGGGGTCCACAGCCGCGCTAACCCGTCCAGCGCCTCGACGGACCCCGCCTGGCTCAGCGAAATCAGATATTCGTCAAGAGCGCGTCCGGTGGTTTGGTCCACGTCGAGTCATGCTCGCACGTCTGTTACATTAAGTCGCTCGAAACCGCCTGCCGGTTCATTCCGGACGCGTGACGGACACGTCGACGATGCCGCGATGTGGACGACATCCTGGACGGCCGCCACGTCCGCCGTGCTGACGGGCGCCCGCGCGGAGCAAGCCGGTGAAGCGCAAGACTTCGACAGGACAATAGCGAAATAGCGAACGTCTCCGAGCATCGGCAAGTCGCCGGTGGTTTCACTTCAGGCGGGCGGCAGTCCGACTCGCTTTGGCGAGATCTCGAGCGAACCGTACATAGCGCGTCAGTCACGAGGTGCGCTTCGCGTAGCCGGCGGCATTGGCGGCGGATACGCGACGCCGAGCTGTTCGAGGTACGACTTGTAGCGGGTGGGGTCGTAGTGGAGCTTGCGCAGCTCGGGCCGGAAGCGGTCCATGGTGTCCTTGTTCAGCCAGATGGCCGGCTTGTCCTGCGGCCTGAGGAGCGGCTGGTACTTCCGCTGTTTGCCCTGCACGTTCTCGAAGTAGTCCCGCGCGGCCGGCACGAGCTCCGGCCGCAGGAGCACGTCCAGGATGGTCATGGCGTACACCTTGGCGCCCTGCGTGGCGCCCTTGTGCGCGACCGGCGTCGCCATCGCGACGGCGCTCGACCAGTGGTGCCCGATGGCGCCCGGGATGTTCGACGGAAAGCGGAGGGTCACCGTCGGCAGGCTCCACATGATGTCGCCGATATCGTCCGACGCGCCGCCGGTCTGCTCGGCCTCCGGAATCGCCTCCCGTCCCCGCAGCCCGGCCGGCACCTCCTTGGACAGGCCGCGCTCCTCCGCGCCCATCGCCCGCTGGAACGCCCGAGCAAACTGCTGATCCGCCTCGCTCCACTCGGGCATGCCGGCCGCGACGATGTTGCGGTGCATGGCTTCCGCGAGCGGACGGTTGCCGTGCTGGGGCCAGGCCGATCCAAGGACGCGCGACTCGACGGTCGTCCCCGTCATCATGGCCGCGGCACTTGCGATCGTGTCGCCGATGTCCCAGAGCGCCTTGATCCGGTCGTAGTCGGTTTCGCGAAAGTAGTACCAGACCGACGCGTACGGCGGGACCACGTTGGGCTGATCGCCGCCGCTGGTGATGACGTAATGCGAGCGCTGTGCCGGCCGCAGGTGCTCGCGCCGGTAGTTCCAGCCGATGTTCATCAGCTCCACGGCGTCGAGCGCGCTCCGGCCCCGCCACGGCGCGCCCGCCGCGTGCGAGCTCTCGCCGCGGAACATGTACTCGACCGACACCATGCCGCTTCCGCCGCTCTCGCCCCAGTTCACGTCGAGGTCGCTCGAGACGTGGGCGAAGAGGGCCACGTCGGCGGTCTTCAGAATGCCTTCCCGGACGAAGTGGGCCTTCGACGCGAGCTGCTCTTCGGCGACGCCGGGCCACAGGATGAGCGTCCCGGGCAGCTTCTCGCGCTCCATGATCTTCTTCACGGCAATCGCCGCCGTGATCACCAGCGCCTGCCCGGCGTTATGGCCCTCGCCGTGCCCGGGCGCTCCAGGCACCAGCTCCTTGCGCGTCACCACCCCGGGCGTCTGATTCGTCGTCGGCAGGGCGTCGATGTCGGTGCCGAGCGCGATCACCGGCCGGCCCGATCCCCAGACGCCGAGCCATGAGGTGGGAATGCCTGCCACGCCGCGCGGGACGTCGAAGCCCTCCCTGGCCAGCGTGTCGGTGACGTGCCGCTGCGTCTCAAGTTCCTGGAATCCGAGCTCGCTGAAGCTGAACAGCAGGTCGACCATCTGTTGGGTGAACTGACGGCGGCTTTCGATGTCAGCCACGGCCTCCTTCTTGAGCGCGTCAAGGCGTGGGTTGGCGGGTGCGGGCGGCACGGTTTGGGCTGCCGGCGCCCCGCTCCCGCCGCCGCGCTGGGCGGTGAGGGTGGCGAGGGCGGGCAGGACTACAAGCGCGATCAGCGTGGTGGTGCGGAGGGTTCGCATGGCTAATCGTAGCGCGGAGGCCTTCCTGCCGCTCGAGACGCTTTGCGGACTGTCGTGCGTTGTACCGCGCAGGGTTGGTTCCGGTCGTCGGGCGGTGAGCGAGGCCATGCCGGTCATGCTGGCGGGCGCCCGGGCAGAAGAAGCCGGCGCTTCGCGCTGACGAAGGACCAGTTCTACGGAGATCGCGCAGGCATCATTCAGGATCCCTTCAACCACCGGTGGTTCATCCACACTCACATCAAGGACGTCTCACCCTCGGAGATGGAGAGCGGCATGCAGCAGGCCGCGCAAACCGCCTGACGTTCAATCTATCGTGCAACCACCAGCAGCAGATCGAGATCTGCGAACTGTTTGAAGGCACTGTCCGTGGTGACCAGACGGCAGGAAGCGGCCGCTGCGAACGCCGCCAGGTAGGCATCCATCCAGACCTTGGGCGATGGCGTATCCCGGAGAGCGAGGGTCTTCCAGCGTCGGTCGAGGCCCACCGGCTCCTCGGCCCGAAACACGATCCGATCGTCGGCCACCAACGCCTCGTACGCCGTCCACGCCTGCCTGTTGGTCAATGGTGGACTCCCGTAGGGCGCCAGGACGGCCGCGTTGGTGAGCAGCCTGAGGAACGCCTGCTGAGTGGCTCGACAAAACGCGATGCTCGCTGGCTCCTCGACGCTCTCGAGCCATGCCCGCGCCTTCGCATGGTGCGTATGGCGCGACAGCGCCAGAGCGAGCCAGACGTTGCTATCGCACAGGTCCACGAGGAGTCAACGAGGCGGATGCTTCGTCCTGAAGCAGGAGTGCGGCAACGCGATCCGGCGTCATCTCCTCGTCGGGACGCGCTTCATGGGCGCACCGCACCAACGGCAGCCGAACGCGTTTCCGGACCCCCGCCCGTCGGGCCGGAACTCGCGATAAGCCCCGCTGGAGGAGCTCGGCCATCACGTCCCGCAGCCGACGATTCTCGTGGGCGGCCCTCACCTTCACGGCCCGCATCAGATCATCCGGCAGGTCGACGGTGGTTTTCACGGACCCACGATACCATAAAAGCATAAAAATGGGTCTTCTACAGATGATCACGCCCGGGAAAACTCGACACCACGGCTTGACGTGTGGCTGCCGGGACATCTCTATTTCGTCGCCACGCGCGCCTTCAGTTCCTCGGTCCAGTTCGGCACGAGGATCATGCCTGCAGTGCTGACCGGGGGACGCTCCTTCTGCTGGACCATCAGGCACCGCCGGCCATCCGGCGTCACGTCGTAACCGAGAGTCATGGCAGACGCGCCGTACCTGCCCTGGAAGAGCATGCGAGGCGTGCCGGCTGTGAACGTCGGGCGCAACGCGAAGGGAACCGCCATCATTCTGGTGAAGGTCGCCTGTCCACCAACCGACTCAGTGGTCGTGTAGAAGAGTTCCCGTCCATCGCGCGACCACGCCGGCGCGGTGCCGCCGCTGGACGCACCCTCGGTGCCCGGAATCGCCGTCGCTACCAACTGATCGAGGGCGCGGCGGTACAACTGCTGCCGATCGCCCTGGACGGCGCTGAACACGATCGAGCGTCCGTCCGGCGACCAGACCATCGCCGTGCGGCTCGGACGTCCCTCGGTGGTGGTCCGATCCGCCGGAAGCGCTTGCAGGTGTTCGGCCGGGGCGATGCTCACGAGCACGCGCGCGACTTCGGGTGGCCGTTCCGTGGATTGACGGCTGCCGAACCAGGCCACGAGCGTCGTCCCCGCGATACCCACGACGAGGCCCGCGAGCGCCGCCGCGGCGCCAAGGACGAGACGGTCGCGCCGTGCGCGGCGCACGACAGGTGATGCCGCAATCCGGGCCGATGTGGTGCTCTCGTTATCCACCGCAATTCGCGCGTGAGATCGCTCGCTCCTCGCCATCGCTCATCGGGATCCTTCGCGAGG